>JBEKWT010000023.1:0-17669 GCA_049512795.1 Occallatibacter sp. | reverse complement strand
CCCTGCTCTTCGAGCCAGTCAAGGCAGCACCGGATATCGACCACCGCCTGCCTGCATGCGGAAATGGTGCGGCCCACATTCGCGCTCACGGCGTAGTCCGACCGCTCCAGCTCCGCGGGACGGCGAATGTCGTGATACGGCTTCGAAAGCCGCAGCGCCGACACGCCCATACGGTTGAAGAGCGTGCACAGCGAGTTGTGGCTGAATCCGTCGGCGTTCCATTGCGGCATCACCACGATGGCCTGTTTGGGCCGCGCCGGATCTTTGTGCGCTGGAGCCGGAAACCAGCGCGCGTTCACCAGGTCGTTCTCCGGGTAAGGCGTTCGTTCCGGCGAAGTAAAGCGTAGATACTGAGCCTTAGGCAGCTTGCCCTCAGCCGCCTGCTGCTTCAGCACGGCGTCCTTGGCAAGAGTCTCCGGGCGCACGTTGGTTGGGAACAGTTCCGGATGGCGCTCTTCCAGGCGGAAGTCCGTCGGGCGTTCATAACCGAAAAAGACTTCGCTGTGGCCGATCAGAAGCTCGTTGATGCGGAGCATCGCGGCTTCAGCAGCCGCGGGGTCGCGAACAATATCGGGATCGGGAACAGCGGCGCCAAAGCCGTGCGCCTCAAGAAACGGGGCGATCCATTCGAATCCCCACTCCAATGGGCGCACTACGCGGTTTTCGTCGCGCGTGCTTAGCCGCGTCTCCCACGCGTACATCTTGCGTGCATACCAGCCAGTCAGCATGAATCTGCTTCAATTTTATCAGTGCCAAGTGCGGGAATCGACGCGGGAATCGATGCGGGGCTCCGCGTGAGGAACGCGGGAATTGCGGCGGGAATCGTGTCCGCCGGCTGGAGCGAACCTTACGCCGCCGCTGCTCAGCCCGCGCGCGACTTCGCAACCTGCGCGGCAATGAGCCACGCGGCGCTCAGCAGCGTGATCAGCAAAATGATTCCCTGCGAAATGACGCAATAAAGGCACCAGACCTGAAGAACGTTGTGCTCGATTTCAGAAAGATGAAGCGCAAATCCCAGTCCGATGAGAGCCGCGCCGACAAGCAGGATGCGACGCCGCGCCAGCGCGAGTACGCCCAGCAACAGGTAGCCCGCGATGCCGATAGCCGCCACAGGGACGTGGAGAAACAAGGCGTACGAGCTGTGGTTCACGATGCCGCAATCCCAGTGATCGTTAATCGAGCAAGGCTCCGTGCCCGTGTCGTAGTGAACACGCAGCGCGAGCGAGGACACGCAAAGGCCGGCGAGAGCGAGCAAAATGAGGATCGGACGCATAGGCGCAAAGCAATTCTACCGGACGCGCCTGGCGGGTAGGCCGGGGCCCACAGCCGCGCCACAGATTACGATGGACCCATGTCCGGAGAGTTGTCCGCACCGCAAATCGGCCGTCGCGTCGCGTTCTTCGGCGGAAGTTTCGATCCGCCTCATCTGGGCCATCTGGCCATAGCGCGAGCTGCCCGCGATGCGTTCCATCTCGACAGGGTGCTCTTCGCTCCGGTGGGCGCGCAGCCGCTCAAGCCTGAAGGGTCGTCCGCGAGCTTTGAAGATCGTCTGGCCATGACGCGGCTCGCCATCGAAAATGAGCCCGGCTTCGAGCTTTCGCTTGCCGACGCACCGAAATCTTCGCCCGCTCGCTCGCCGCAGCAACCGCCGGATTACTCCCCCAACTACACGATCGACACGCTGGAGGGCCTTCGCGCTGAATTCGGGCCTGCATGCGCACTCTATTGCCTGATGGGTGCGGACGCGTTCTTCGGCCTGCGGCGCTGGCATCGGGCCGCGGAAATCCCCTACGCGGCGGCCCTGATCGTTGCCTCCCGGCCCCCTGGTTCTCGTTCGCAACAGCCGCTCGACGGCCCAGGTCAGCCGCTGGACGAGTTGACATCTGCGCTCCCGCCCGGGCTCGCGCTCGAACCTGCGCCGGACCCCGAGCGGAACGAATCCGATCGCAACCAATCCGGCGCCAATGAGTCCGGCATTGCCGTCCGCGCCTTCGTTATCGTGAATCCCGCTGGAAAACGAGCGCCGTTCTACGTGCTGCCCGGTCTCGATGTGGAGATCAGCGCGTCCCACATACGAGACCAGATTCGAGACCAACTACGAGAATCGACCCGCGAAGCGATCCGCAAGCCCGCCCCGCCAGTTTCGAGCATCGAAGCGTCGAGAGTCGCGCAGCCTGGCTCCGCGGCGGTCAAATCAATGCTTCCCGTCGCGGTCGCCGACTACATTCGCGCAAATGGCCTCTATCGGTGAATTGTCTTCAAGTCCCTAAGTCCCGGAGCCTGTCCTGAGCGCAGTCGAAGGATCCCGACTCCCGCAGCCCCGAGCCCCGTGGTCCCGATTCCCTTCCTCCCGGCCGCCTCTGTCCACTGTCCACCGCACCCCGTCTCCCCAGCTTGCTCCATGCCGAATCGACAGGCTACCATGAGCTTGGAGACGCTTCCCAACGAATGAAAACATCGCCGGCGCAGAAACAGACGCGCATCCTCGTACAGGCCGCTGCCGCGGTTTGCGAAGAAAAAAAGGGCCAGCACACACGCATCCTCGAGCTCGATCCCGTCGACTCTGGCCTCTCTGACTTTTTCCTCGTCACCTCAGCTTCCAATCAGCGACAGGCCGTCGCCATCGCCGATGAAATCGAGCTGCGGCTCAAGCACAACTTCGGCGCTTACCCAAACTCCGTCGAGGGCCGCCGCAACGGCGAGTGGATCCTGCTCGACTACGTAGACTTTGTGATTCACGTATTTCTCGCCGAGAAGCGCGCCTATTACGACATCGAACGGCTGCGCAAGTCCGCGCGCCCGTTGACGCCGGAGGAGTTCGACGCCGAGCTCACTACAGCCCTCTCTGAAAAGACGCGCGCTGTGCGCAGGAAGGCGGCAGCAAAGTCAAAACCGAAGAAGGCTCCGGCAAAAGCAAAAGCGACGCCCGCGTCGGTGGAGAAGTCCACGATCAAGAAGAGGGCGACCGCCAGCAAAGCCAAGCCCGCGAAGAAAAAATAGCGCCCGCGCATTCACCCTGCACAATCGGGAGATTCTTCTTACACCGTCCTCCGCAAGAACACAAAAGGGGCGGAGACTTTTGTCTCCGCCCCTTTGTATTGGAACCCGAGAGAGCTGTTTAGAATTCGAGTTTCAGCGAGAACTCCGTCGAGCGCGGGCCTCCTTGGTCAAAAGTGCCCGAGTTGCGCGTCGTGCGGAGCGTGGCGTTTATATCAGACCAGCTATTCTCACTGTTGACGTAATTGGGTAGCCCGGCATCGGCCGTATCCAGCAACGTGCCCGTTACGCGACCGAAATTCGCCAGGTTGAAGAGGTTGTAAAAAGACGCCGTCGGCGTGATCGTCGTGCCCTCGCCCAGGAACTTCAAGTGGATGGGGTAGCCGACGTTCGCATCGAAAGTGCGGAAGGCGGGGTTGTTGCGCGGGTTGTTGGCGGGCTGCGGAGCAAGCGTGGGGATGACCGCCCCCAGCGCTGTCAACTGCGCCGCCGTGAACAGCCCGGCCGAAACCAGCTCCTGGCCCGCGGGAGTCAACTGGCCCGCAAAGTTTGAGTTGAAGGTGGCGATGGCCTGGTTCAGGGCGGTGCCCTTGATCTTGTGCATGTATGCACCAGGCTTGTAGCCGGGCAGCAGGTCACCGTATTGGCCGTCGCCATCGAGGTCAGTCTGGAAGATCTCGGCGGCGGACTGCCCGCCCGTGTCGAGGCCTAAATTGGAGGGTTCCGCGGAATAGAAGTGGCCGATGGCGCCGAGCTGCAAGCCGTACTTCACCCCAATCGTCCCGCCGAAGCTGAGCTCGTTGGTGTGGTCCAGGTTGCTGCGCCCGATGTACCGGTTGGGATCGTCATTGTCGAACGGACGCGAACCGGCGAAGTACTGGTCCTGGCTCGACGAGCCGCTGCCGCTCGAGTTGGTCACAATGCGCGAGAGCGAGTAGGAGATCTGGAAGTCGGAAGTGTCCAGCCCGGGAAGCGGGTGCTCCCTCTGCTCCTGGAAGACGGCCTGGAGGGCGTCATAGTAGGACCGGCCCTGCGGGAGGATGAAAAGACCCTCGCCGACATTCGGGTTCAAGCCGGGAAAGGCCGCTCCGGTATCCGGCGTGAGCCCGAAGGCCGAGGCCGCATAACCGTAGAGGTAGACCGCACTGCTATCGAGGCCGTTCGAAGCGAAGCTTGAAATGGTGGCACCGTTTGCAATCGCATTGTCGATCGAGGTATAGCCATTGTTGGCAAGCGTAGCCGCAATCGCGTTGGCAGCCGCAGTCTTGTTCAGCGTGCGCGCAGCGCCGGAGCGGTTCACGTCGACAGAAGTCGGAACCTTAATGGTGGAGTTGTGTATGTAGTCCACGCTCAGCATCACGCCCTGCGAGAACTGGTGCTGTACGCCGCCGTTGTACTGGATCGAATAGGGCGAGACATACGGCTCCGCGTAGAGATTGTCCGCGTACAGGCCGTCACCCGAGCCGACGTAGCTGGGGTTGGGCAGGGAGGCACCCTTGACCACCTTCTGCCACTCCTTTTGGATGGCCCACAATTCTGGGGCGGCATTGTAAATGGACTCGGACAGGATCGTAGAGACGGAGGTTCCATCCGGCGACTGGGTTACGGAACCATAGCCTGGGAGATTGATGCTTGAACCTGCATAGTTCGCGGTCGTATCAACGAAGAACGGAACCTTGGATGTAGTGGGGATCTCCTCGGGGCGCGCATTGCCGGTGTTGTTGAAGATGTCGCTCTCGTAATAGATGCCGATGCCGCCGCGGTATGAGGTCTTGCGCGCGCCAGGGCTGAAGACGAAGCCCAGCTGCGGGCTGAAGTTGGCGTATGGCTGGTGGACCTGTCCGCCCAGGCCCTTCTGGTACTGGTCGAAGAGATAGGCGCTGGCGTTGGCGCTGCTGCAGCCGGTCCACTGCAAGGAGGGATCCACCTCGCCGCAGGTCGGCGAGGGCAGATCCTGGTTGGCGCGATCGGTGTCGACGCTCCAGCGCACTCCGGCGCTGATGGTCAGGTTCTGCTTCGCCTTCCAGGTATCGCCAATATAGGTGGCCACGCGATAGCTGAATTCGCCGCCGCCCGGCAGTCCAAAGGCGGGCTTCTCGGTGAAGAGGCTGTTTCCGTTGCCCATCGCGTACACGGCCGCGGCATAGCCCTTCAGCGGGTCGCCGAGGCACTCACCGGCGCCGGCTACGTCTCCGCAATTCGTAACCGGAATCGCGGTGTCGAGACCCACGGAGAGGCTGGCGCCGAAGAATTCGGCAAAGCCGCCGCCGATGATGCGGTTGAATTCGCCGCCGAACTTGATGTTGTGCGAGCCCTTGGTCCACGTGCCGTCGTAGCGGAACTCCTTATCGGATTGGAAGGTTCCCTGCGGCGCCAGGAAGTTCGGGCCGGAGTTGAATGCGGCAGGCAGGCCAAAGGCAGGGCTGTCGATCGAAACCGGAACTCCCAATATGTTTGTCGGGTTATAGATGGAGGTGCCCAGGGCCGCTGTGCCGTCGCCCAGGATGTTGTGGAACTTTTCGTAGCCTACGCGGAAGGAGTGCGTCAGCCGGCCGTGCGCGATGTCTGCGCCGCCCACGAGCCCTGGAATGTTGTCGCGGTTCTGGTAAACGCCGTAGGGAGTATAGCCGAAGGTCGCGTCGTCGGCATTGACGCTATAAACAGCCCGTGCGAAGAGGTTGATGTCGTGCGGACCGTGGTAGTCCAGGCGGGCGAAGCTGAAGTTGTCCTTGAATGGCGCGGGCGTGTATGGATATTTTGCCGCTAGAGCAGCGAAGGCCGGGTCGTAGCCCGAGGCTACGTCTTCCTCGCTCTGCAAGATGCGCTCGGCGCCCCCGTAAAAGAAGAGCTTGTCCGTCAGTATGGGTCCGCCGACGTAGCCGCCGTACTGGCTGCGCTGAAAGGGAGCCGCCGTGGCGATAACATTCGCAAACCCCGCCCTTGCGTCCTGGAAGTTGTAGAATGCCTGGCCGTGGAATTTGTTGGTTCCAGCCTTGGTGACTTCGAGCACCTGGCCCGTCGAGGTGACTTCGCCGGAAACGTCCTGGGTGGAGCGGTTCAACTGCAGCTCGCCTACCGCGCCTGTCGGCACGTTGTAGATCGTCGTGCCCACCGTCTCGTCGGTGATGTCCTGGCCGTCGAGGAGGATGCGGGTGGTGCGGCCGCCGACGCCGCTCACCGAGAGGGCTGAGTATCCAGCCTTCGTCGGGTCGAAGGTCATGCCCGACTGCAGGATCACGCCCGGCTGCAACTGGGCTGTGTCGAGGACGTTGTGGCCGTTCACCGGGAGCGTCTCAAGCTGCTGCTCGGAGACGGTTCCGGCGACGCCGACCTGGTCGGTGTTGATCTGCAGAGTTCCGGCATCCACTTCCACCGTCGTGCCCGTGCTGCCTATCCTCAGCTTCAAGTCGCCCGAGCTCACCGTACCGACGGTCACAACCGTACTCTCCTTCAGGCGTTCAAAGCCCGGCGCTTGCACGGTGATCGTGTACTTTCCGGGAAGAAGAGGACCGATGCTGTACAGGCCCGCTGAATCCGAAGTCAGCACCCTCACATAGCCCGTATCGGGGCTGGTGATCGTGATCTCGGCATTGGGAATGACAGCGCCGCTCGGATCGGAAACCACACCTTGAATCGATCCGCCGTTGGTCGAAATTGCCTGGCTATAAGCTTGTTGCACCGCAAGTGGCAGGATTACCGCCAAAGCCAGCGCGAATCCAAAAGCAAGGAATGTGGAACGAAGACGGAAAAACTGCATACGAACTCCTCCAAACTCGGTCCGAATCGAAAAGCCTTGGGCTAAGGCCTTGCCATCCAGGTTGCGCGCTTTCGGTCGCTCGACTGAGCAATTCCGATCCCGCAGGTTGATCTAAACGTGCAAAACGGCACGACGATCCAAATTCCTACACGACTCCCCACGCAGGCAAACTAAACGCCCACTGGATGTGACTCCAGAAACGTGGACAAGAGTCTTTGAGTTACTTAAGGCAATTCGTGTGCCATTCGAACTGCACGGGCAAGATCCTCACAACTGCATGAAAATAAATGATCGTTTGCATCTCCCCCAAAGATGGAATTGACATTCGAATATGAAAATATGTAAGCGCTGCCACCAATATTGCAAAAAATGGACTTTTGAAACGACGGGCGGCGTGAGCTGCCTCTCGTTCCGGCCTTGAAATCCTGGGCGAAGCTGAGTTTTAAGATGAATGTCGCAAGCCTTTAAGCCGCCGATCAGGATTGGACTGATGACCGTTTTCTAGAGCAAGAAAAAGGGCGCCCCACCCGGGACGCCCTCTTGTCTGCAATAGGCCTCCAAGCCGGAGGGTTAGAAGAAGAACTTGCCCACAAGCTGGTAGCTGCGCGCGGGTGAAGGGTCGCCATTGGGGTCGGCGGTGACAATTACGGCGCTGACCTCGCCGAAGGTGCTGCCACTCGAGAAGTTTCCGCCCGGACTCGTGAAGTTGGCGTGATTGAAGGCGTTGAATGCCTCGATCCGCAGCTCCACATAGCGATTTTCGTTGGTCTTGGAGACCGCGAAGTTCTTCGAGAGCTGCAGGTTGGTGTAGTTGAAGCCAGGGCCATGGAAGAAGTTGCGCTTCACATTGCCGTAGGTCCCGATCGGCTCGTTCGAGAACGGAGTCGGATCGAAGTAGAAATTCCCCGTCTCCGGCGTGCCGTTCACCATCAGGGTTTGCGTTGTGCGCGGGTTATAGGTCTTTATGTGGTAGCTCGAGGTATCCGGCACATCGCCGCAACCGAAGTAGCTGGAGCCGTCGCACCACAGCGACCTGTCCTGGCCCTGCACGATGGCCACCGGGAATCCGCTTTGTACCGCGGTCACGCCGCCGATCTCCCATCCGGAAACAGCCTCGCGCAGAACCGCATTGTTGGCGATCGCGGTGAACACCGGAACCCTGTAGGCGTACGAACTCACAAAGCGGTGGCGCGCGTCATAGTCCGAATTGCCGTAGTTCAGATAGGTAAAGCCAGGCGTATAGATCTCGACATGTCCTACGGCGTTTACGCCGCCTTGACCGGTCGAGCTCTCATATCCTGAGCCATCGTCCATTGCATGAGAGTAAGTGTAAGCAGCGCTGAAATAGAGGCCATGCGACGCAGCCTTGATAAGGCTTACCTGCAGCGAGTTGTAATTCGACTTGCCCTCGGTCGTCTGCTGAGCAACGCTAACGTACCACGGCACTCCGTTCGGAAAACCGGGCGTTCCGACCGGATAGTCCAACGCTGGGTCCGATGTGAATTGCGGGAAATATGTGTGAATGGAGCCGGCCAAACCGCTATTGCAGTTATAGTTCGCCGGGAACCCCGCGGGCACGGAACCGGCAAGGCAGGCGGCGTGACCCGCAGGGGTTATGTAGTCGCCGTCGTACCAGCTTGGCAGCCTGTGACCCAGCGAGCCCACATATCCAACCTGCAGAATCATGCCGCCGGGCAGCGCGCGCTGAATATTCAGGTTGAAGTTCTCGCTGTAAGGTACGGTGTATTTCGTCGGGTCGAAGGTCGCCAAATGCAGTAGGTAATAAAGCCCCTGCCAATCGATGTTGGTGTCTCCCGGCCCAGGGATCGTGGCCGGGAAACGATTCGGTTCCGAGACGCTCGGATCTCCAGTAACGTCCTCGAAGGGATTTGCAAACGAAGGGGAGCCGCCGACATCCGTAGCCCCCTGAGAGATTTGAAGGAACGGCGGGTCCTCCAGATTCTGCAGCGATTGCTCCTCCTGGTCGCGGTTGTAGTAGATGCCAAAGCCGCCTCGGATGGAGAAGTCATGCGCGCCCCGCGCGCCGATCAGCGCGGAAGGGCCTTCAGATGGCGACCACGCGAATCCGACGCGTGGGCCAAAGCGGTTGTAATGGGATGTCGGGCCACCCGCGCCGTTGCAGCCAGGGTCGCCAGGCCAGCCCAGCCCCGGAGGCCCGCCGGGAAAGACCTTCGATTCCGCGGTCGAGTTGCTCCAGCAGACGATCCCTTTGTGGCCAAACTGCGCGTTTTGATTGGGAGTTTCCGCATCCCAGGAAATGCCGTAGTTGAAGGTCATGTCGGAACTGATCTTCCAACTGTCCTGGGCGTAAGCATAGATCTCAGCCGCCACGTCATTGATGTCCCCGTTGCTCGTCTGCTCATAGCCGTCTGGGATGCCGAGCTCGAAGTCGAGATTGGGATCGCCCGAAGAATAAAGGCCACCCCCGGTCGTGCCGCCACCGTAGTAGAAATATCCGTTGTTCAGATAGCTGAAGGGGTTATCGACGCGGAACTGTTCGAACGAGCCACCGATCTTGAGCGAGTGCGCCCCAATAATTTTGGTGAAGTTATCGCCGTAGCTCAAGTTGGTATCGGTCCGGGGCTGTGGGCCTTCATAACTGTTGCCGACGGCAAAATCGCCAATGGCAAGATACGGGAATCCGGCCTCCGCCGTTTCCTGTGGCTTGATTCCTGTGAATCCGTAGGAACTCGGTTGCGCTGGGTTGACAGGAGTCAAATCAGGAAAATTTAGCCGGAAGTATGCGCCGTGCAACTCATTCAAGGTGCTGGCGTTGAAGGTGTGCGTATAGGACGCGCTGAACAGCTTGTAATGCTCCGAGTTGCGCGCCCCGAAGCCGGGAAAGAATCCGCCGCCAAATGCGAGATCATCGGTGGATGGGCTGGACTGGAAGATGCTCGAGGCCCAGATCGCGTCCCTCGAGGTCGGCGAGTAGTCCGCGCGAATGATACCCTGGTCTTCCGCGTCTGTGTTCGCCGTATTGAACTCAAAGTAAGGGCCCAAGTTCGGCTGTGGAATGTATTTGGTGGTGATGTTGGATGCGATCGAGTTCCACGCCGACGGTGAAATGTTCACCGTGCCGGTCGGGAAGCATTCGCTCCATGTCTCCGGGGGAGTGCAGGTGCCATTGGACCCTGGAATGTTAAATGGAATTCCATTGCTCGTGAGTCCAACGGAATTATTCGCTCCACCATTGAAATAGTTATAGTCGTCGCTGAAGTCGCCCGTGTAGTTCTCCATGTTAAGCGTCGGCGCCGCAGTTGGGGCGCCTGCCCGGTTGCGCAATCCCTGATACGCGAGAAAGAAAAAGAGCTTGTTCCGCAGCACCGGGCCGCCCAGCGTCGCTCCATAGACATTTTGGTGGAACTCCGGAACCGTGGCCGCAAAAAACGGCTTCGCGTTCAGGAAAGTATCGCGGTAATACTCGAAACCATCACCGTGAAGGGTATTTGTCCCAGCCTTGACCACCTGGCTGACAGTCGCTCCCGAGTTCCGGGCGAATTCGGGGTTGAGCGTGCTCGCAATGATGTTCTCTTCCTGCAGCGCGTCCGGGTTCACTGAAATGGCTTCGTCTTGCAGCGCATAGTCATTGATGTCGATTCCATTCACCTGATAGGCATTCTGGGGTGTCTGGCTTCCGTCCGTCGAGAAACCGCCGAAGCGGTCGGAGGACTCAACCACGCCCGGCTCAAGTTTCTGCAGACCGGAAGCGTCGCGTCCCTCCAGCGGAACCGCCTCCATCTGTTGCGTGGTTACGATCTGCTTCAACTGTGAGTCCGAGGTCTCCACCTGAACAACTGTAGCCGACACCTGAATTGTCGTGCTGGGGGAGCCGACCTCCAGCTTCGCGTCGACATCGCGATTGTCGTTCAGTTGCAGATTCAGGCTGCTCTGAGTAAACGACTTAAACCCGGCCGCTTCGATAGTCACCGTGTAGGGACCGCCCACCTGCAATTGCGGCAGGATGTAGTATCCCTTGCTGTCACTGGTTGCTTTCGTCGTGATATTTGTGCTGGTATTAACCACCGTGACTGTGGCATCTGGTACGACTGCACCAGAGGGATCGGTGACCGTTCCGTGGATCGCTGCGTACACGTTTTGTGCCAGCGCCGCCGGGGTATCGACAAATGCGAGAGAACCAACGAGCACTAAAGGCGTGAGCGCCAACATCGCAGATTGAAACCGCGGAATCCGCATCCTGAATCCTCCACTGTGAGCTGAATCGTTATCTTCTCAATCGGGAAGTCGAGTCGGCTTGCTGACTTCCTTTCGTCCTTGTGAAACGGCAACTCGCCTCGCCAAATGCCGGAAAGCGATCCAAATGATGTTGAGAAGTGAGGGCTGGATGTCCCGGCGCTTCGAATCAAACTTCAAACGCCAAGAATGAAACTGGGAACAATACCTCATTCCTAACCCTGCACGCGGGGGGCCATTTTGAAAATTGCACCCTCTTACAGCTTGTTAATAGAAAACAAAAGGGTTGTCCATCACCAATAGGTGTCACCCATACCTTAGCTTCCGCCCTCAGCGGTTGGTCCCTATGATTTCCCATATCACGGCTTTCAATTTATCCGAATACCGCACTCAAGCTTCAGATTTTGAGAGAGATGGCAGCATGAGAATTGCGCTCCCCGACCGCTGTTTTGCGTTATTCTCCTCACCATGCAGGTTACCCTCGCCCATATCGGCGCTCCATCGCGATCGCGCGATCCGTACGAGGAGCCAATACGCGACTATCTCAAGCGTTGTGTTGGTGTTGCCCGTTGCACCAGCCAAGCCTTCAGGACCGAATCGGTATTTCTTGATTGGCTCAGTCGGCAAAGCGGCCGCACAGAGCCTGCGCTCCTCCTTATGGATGGCCGTGGACGCCAGATGAGCTCCGAGGCGCTCGCGGATTGGCTTGGGGCCCGCCGCAATGGTGGTACGCAGCATGTCGTTCTCGCCATCGGCCCGGCTGACGGCTGGTCGGACGAGGCCCGAGCTCTGGGCAAACGCCGCGGCGGCCTCATCTCGCTTGGCCCGATGACGTTGGCCCATCAACTCGCCCGCCTTGTGATGGCGGAGCAACTCTATCGCGCATGTACAATTCTCACGGGTCATCCGTACCACAAAGGACATTGAGCATTGGCAGAAACGCGTCGCGGACTGATTCTGATCAACACCGGCCCCGGCAAAGGCAAGACCACCGCGGCGCTCGGCACCGCTTTGCGCGCCGTCGGATGCGGCATGAAAGTGCTCGTGCTGCAGTTCATCAAAGGTTCGTGGCATTACGGTGAGCTGGACGCAGTTGAAGCCCTGGGACCGAACTTCGTGGGCAACTTTGTAATTCGGCAAATGGGGCGAGGATTTGTGAAGGTCGGCGGCGCTGAAGCCGACCCCGAAGACATTCGCCTGGTGCAGGCGGCGTGGCAGGAAGCGCGCGAGGCGATCGACTCGGGCGTTTGGGATCTGGTGGTGCTGGACGAAATTAACTACGCCATCAGCTACGGGATGCTCGATCCGGCTGAGGTGGCTGAGGCGCTGAAGGCAAAACCGGAGATGGTGCACGTAATACTGACCGGGCGCAACGCCCACCCCTTGCTGGTGGAATTAGCCGATACCGTGACGGAGATGCGCGAAGTGAAGCACGCCTACCAGAAAGGCATCCTCGCGCAGCGCGGTATCGAGTACTGACCAGCGCGGTATCGAGCACTAACCGGCAAAGGAGGCGCCATGCAACGGAGCAAGCACCATCGCTGGTCCGACATCAAGCCGGAACAGTTGAATCGTCTGATCACGCGCCAGTATGTTGTAGGAACCAACGTCATGCTCGCGCGCATCGTCCTGAAGAAGGGCGCGCACGTTCCCATGCATCACCACGTTCACGAGCAGATCAGCCACGTGGTTGAAGGTGCGCTGAATTTCATCGTCGACGGTAAGGAAGTCGTCGTGCGCGCGGGCGACATTCTCTTGATCCCGCCAGACTTGCCGCACGAAGTCGTCGCGCTCGAGGACTCAGTCGCGCTCGACATCTTCAATCCGCCGCGCCAGGATTGGATTGACGGCGACGACGCTTATCTGCGCGGGGTCGGTGAACACTGTCTGACACCTGAACCCTGACACCTGAAACCTGTTCTCCCATTTACAATTGGGATCGGTATGTCGTGGTTCAAGCGCGAAGACGGCGAGTTTTCTTCCGGCCCCGGACCGGACAACGGGCCCGAAGCGGGCGCGAAGAACGTGCGCACCGAGGGCCTCTGGGTGAAATGCCCCGGCTGCCGCCAACCCATTTATAAGCAGGATCTTGAAGTCAATCTTCTGGTCTGCCCCAAGTGCCAGCATCACTTCAAGCTCTCGGCGCGCGAGCGCATCGACACGCTCCTCGAGCCCGGTTACACGCTCGTTGATGGCGGCTTGCGCTCTACCGATCCGCTCAACTTCACTGACGTAAAGCCCTACAAACAGCGGCTGCGCAAAGCTCGCCAGGACACTGGCCTCGACGATGCCATCCTGAATGCCGTCGGCCAGTTAGGTCCTCATGAAGTCGTCCTCAGCGCCATGGAGTATGCATTCATCGGCGGCTCAATGGGAGCAGTCGTAGGCGAGACCATCGCACGCGCCGTTGACCGCGCGCGAGAGACGCGCAAGCCGCTGATTGTTGTGGCCGCTTCAGGCGGGGCGCGCATGATGGAGGGCGTGGTGAGCCTGATGCAGATGGCTAAAATCTCCACCGCGCTGGCGCAACTGGACGACGCGCGCGTGCCGTATATCTGCGTGCTCACGGACCCCACCACCGGCGGCGTCACTGCCAGCTTCGCCATGCTGGGCGATCTCAATATCGCCGAACCCGGTGCGCTGATCGGATTCGCTGGCCCGCGCGTCATCGAGCAAACCATCCGCCAAAAACTCCCCGAAGGTTTCCAGCGCTCAGAATTCTTGCTCGAAAAAGGATTTCTAGACGCAGTAGTCCATCGCCACGCTCTGAAGGCCTACCTGATCCGCGCCCTTCACTTCCTCGCAGCGCCGGCGGCCGCCTAAAGAGGCCGTTTCCCCACTCAAATATTTTGTATTCTCCATTCAGCACGCCATGGGGTGCCCCGTCCTAACTTTGTTAGGGCGGGAACCGATGATCTCGGTCGCCGCAAACCCAGCACAATATGGGGTGTGCGCCGCCCTAAAAACTCCAAACGAGCCCGCTCGAAATCCGCCAGAAATTGTTAGGCAGGCCGGGGGTCTGTACCGGGAGGATCTGGGTAATGTTATCAATCAGCTTGAAATTCGACCACTGATAGCCGCCGCTGACGCGGAAGGCGAAGCGACGCGAGATCGGCGTGTCCAGTCCGCCGCCAAGCACCGATACCCACGAGGCTGTCTCTCCGGGCGCTCCGTTTGGTCCCCAGTATCTGGGCAAGCCGCCATCCCCCGCGAGCGCCTCAACAAATGCGGACTCCCTGCCGATGCGATGGTCGTATTGTGCGCCGCCCATGATGAACACAGAGTTCTGCGAAGCGCCCTGATTCGTGCCCCGGTATGCTGAAGCTTCGAACTTGAAGTGCAGGTCATGGTGGCCCGGTACGCTGATCGATGCGTCCCATCCGTTCAGCGGCTGGCGCGCCCCCGGCAGCCCATTGAAGGAATTGGAAAGGAAGGTATAGCCGCCGTAGAGCTGAAAGCGCATGTGAGGTTGAGTCGCCGCCTCGCTCTGCGCCTGAAGCCCCACAGCCGCCACCGACATCAAAGCAAGCATCGCAAGCAGCAAGCAGAGACGAGAGGTCATCGATGGCCTCAAACGAAGGGGCTCGCAAACAAATCGCGTCAGATCCGCATCGGCATCAGCACGTAGCGGTACTTGTACTCGGCGTCTGGATCCTCAGGCCGCATCTGGCCGGCCGATTGTGCGTCCTTGAACTCCAAACGAACCTCGCCCGCATTGTCGAGCGCCTTGAGGAAGTCGAGAATGTACCCGGAGTTGAAGCCGACCGTGATCGCCTCTGACGAGTACGGCGTGTCGATCGTGTCTTCACTCTCGCCTGACTCCGTCGAATTCGCGCTCACCTTGAGCTCGTTGTCCTCAAGCCTCATCCGTATCGCTCCCGACCGCTCGTCGGCAAACTGCGCCACGCGCTGGATCGCTTGGGAGATCTCGCTCGATCGCACGACCGCAAACTTCGTGTTGTCGCGCGGCATCACCGCCTCAAAGTTCGGAAACTGTCCGGTAAGCTTGCGGCTGCTCAGCGTGCGATGACCAACGCGGAAGAACAGCGTGTGCTCGTCGTCGGCAAACTCCACCTTCTCCGCTTCGGAGTTGGCCAGCAACTGCTGCAGCTCCTGCAGCGCCTTGCGCGGAATCAGCACTCGCTTCTCGCCGCTGATCCCTTCAAGCGTCTCGCCTGGCTTCTCGACAAACGAAAGTCGGTGGCCGTCAGTCGCAACCATAGCCAGCGACTCGGCCTTCAAGACAAGTAGCGCGCCGTTGAGTGTGTAGCGCGACTCTTCGTTTGAGATGGCGAAAATCGTGCGCGCAATCAGAGTGCGCAGCGAGCTGAGAGTGATGCTGGTCGAGGCGACAGTCGGAAACTCTGGCACCTGCGGATAGTTCGCGCGCGCCATGCCGACCATCTTCGTATTCGATCGGCCGCTCCTGATCTGCACCCAGTGGTTCTCCAGCAGCTTGATCGAGATGTCGCCCTCGGGCAGCAGCTTGATGTAGTCGTAAAGCTTGCGCGCGGGAATCGTACACGCGCCCGCCTTCTTCACCTTCACTTGGGCGCTGGTGCGGATAGCCTGATCCAGATCGGTGGCAGTAATATTCAGGCGATCCTCATCGGCCTCCAGCAGAAAGTTGGAGAGAATCGGAATCGTGGTCTTGCGCTCCACCACGCTCTGTGTCGCTGTAAGTTCCTTCACCAGATCCTGGCGGCTTACCGTAATCTCCATCGCTGCCCCCTCGACCCCGGGTCCAGCTTCAGACCCGACCCCAGACTGCTCTGTTGGTTTGCCAACTTCAGCTTCGGCACTCGGCATACCCCACCCCTGCTCGCGTAGCCGCGCCCTATGCCCTCACTCTATAACAACTTGCGGGTCATCGGAAGCGGCCGCATTTCTTCATCCCGATTGTAGTCATCCTGCAATAGATGTGCGCGTGGAAAACCGGGCCAATTCTGTGAATTCTGCAACCAGGCTCCCGCTTAGGGAAACGCCGACTGCGCCCTTGGCTCGCCGCATTTCGTAAGGTGCGCTCCTCGCCGTCCGTCTTTCTGCGCGACGGGGAGTGGCTAGGTATGAGAAGAGATACAAATAAACCAGTAGTACCCGTAGTTGTGTTCGGAAAAGTGGGAATCTGCGCAATGTACCGTAAGGCAAGCGACTTGAATAGCCGGCGCGTTTCCTAAATCGTGGCGCGCCAAATCGAACAAGCCGGAAAACAAGCTCGCCTAACCCGAGTGACGCGCTTGTTTCCCACTTCTCCCACAGCGCTCTCAGAATCGCCTGTGGAATGTGTTGAGCTTGTGTGAATGCCTGAGCCAAGACCCAAAATGGCAATGGATTGCAGCGAACACGTATTGCACATTTGTTAGTGTCCCAGATCCCGGGGTCCGCACGAACAGGTCCAGGTTCGTCGTGGGGTGGAGATCCCTCGTCCGCCGCGACGGAGGAACCTGGGAAGGATTCAAACTCCCAGACCGATGCCGCCCGCATGCGGGACGAGCCTATCACTCGCCTCTTATACTTAACCTTTCATGTCCTACGCGTCGGCTATCGAACAACTGAATTCTCTGGCGCCGGAGCTCTACCTTCGCCCAGGCCAGCCGCGGCGCCGCTTCTCGCTGGACCAGGTCCGCATCCTGCTCAACGCGCTCGGCGACCCGCAGACGCAATTCCCCGCCGTGCTCATCGCCGGCACCAACGGCAAAGGTTCGACAGCTTCAACACTCGCGTCAATCCTTTCGGAGGCAGGTCCGCACACCGGCCTCTACACCTCGCCCCACCTCGAGCGTCCCAATGAACGCATCCGCATTTGCAATCAAGACATTGCCGACCAGGACTTCGCCCGCCTCTACTTCCGCGTGCACGATGCAGGCCAGCAGTTGCTTCTCGTCGGCCAACTTCCGCAACTCCCCAGCTACTTCGAGATTCTCACCGCTTTGGCGTTCCTCTATTTTGCAGAGAACAAAGTCGACGTCGCCGTTCTCGAGGTCGGTATGGGCGGACGCCTCGACGCCACCAACGTCGTTAACCCGCTTCTCTCGATCGTCACCGACATCTCTCTTGACCACATGGAATGGCTTGGCCCCACCATCTCTGCCATCGCGCGCGAAAAGGCTGGAATCCTTCGCCCCGGTGGAACCATGATCACTCTGCCGCAGCACCCTGAGGCCAACCATGTCCTTGGCGAAATCGCAACTGACCTCGGCGTGCGTGGCGTCAGCGCAGTTCTTTATCTGCCGCCAACAGCGACAAGCGGCCCCCACAGAGTCGAGGCGCTGGGAGCAACGATCAATGTCGATTCCCCGCTCGCAGGAGCTCATCAGCAGCGCAACGTTGCCCTCGCTATCGCCGCCGCGGTCGAGCTTGCTGCCCACCACGGTTTTTCAATCCCGCCCGCTGCAATCGAAAATGGAATTCGCCGCACGCGCTGGCCCGGACGGCTGGAAAGAATTTCCAAACTCGACCGAATCACCAAGAACCATGTCGAATGGATCCTCGACGTTGCCCACAACCCTGCCGGCGCATGGGCATTGCGCGCAGGTATCCGCGGCATCCTCGAGAGTCACAAAACGCGCGTGCTTGTCTTCAGTTGTCTGCGCGACAAGCCTCTCGACGAAATGGCGCAGATTCTCTTTCCTCTCTTCGACGAGGTGATCCTTGCGCCCATCCACACCGCGCGCGCCGCTGCCCTCGACGATCTGCTGGC
>JBEKWT010000022.1:0-19377 GCA_049512795.1 Occallatibacter sp. | reverse complement strand
CGTCTCTCGCGCTTCGGCTGCCGCGGCGGCAAGTATCGCGCGATGCCCTTTATGCACGCCGTCGAAGTTGCCCACAGCGGCTACTGTGGGGCCAAACCCGGCCGGAATCTCATCGAGCGAACGAAACACGGCAAACGCCCCGCTACGAGGAGTGGTCGCGCCGCCGCCCGCCGGCGCCTGGCTTGCGGCGTGAATTCGCTCCGCGCTCATAGCGTCACGGGCACACTCAACCCGTCGTATGCCAGCCTCACGTTTCGAGGCAGCATGCGATTGGTTTCCTCGTGGCCCAGCTCGTGCGCGATGTGCGTGAACCACGTTTGCTTGGCGCCAATGCGCCGCGACCATTCGAGCGACTGCTCCACGGTGGAGTGGCTGGGGTGGGGCTTGTGGCGCAGCGCCGAAATCACCAAAACCTCAACCCCCTCGAGCAGGGCAAAGCTTGCCTCCGGAATTGCGCTCACGTCGGTCATGTAAGCGGCGTTGCCGAACCGGTATCCGGCGATCGGTTGCTCGCCGTGCAAGAGCGGAACCCGCACGAAATCGACGCCGTGCACCAGGTTGTGCTCAGCAAGCGGAATCAGTTCCACACGCGCGCGCGTAGGATAGGTTGCATCCGGCGAAAATGTGTAGGCAAAGGTCCGCTCAAGGACAGCGGTCACTTCTCGATCGGCATAGAGCGGAATCGGTCCGCCCCTCTTTGCGGCAATAAAGCTCAACGGACGCAGATCGTCCATCCCCAGAATATGATCGGCGTGCCCGTGCGTATAGAAGACCGCGTCCACATGCGTCAGCCTCGCTCGCAGCGCCTGCTCGCGGAAGTCCGGGCCGGTATCGATGACCACAATTCGCTCGTTGCCGCGCTCGGCTCCGGCCGCCGCTTCGTTCCAGCGCATCAATACCGAGGGCCGCAGCCTGCGGTCGTGCGGATCGGGCGACGTGCACACTTGGCACTCGCAGGCCAACGTCGGAACCCCCATCGAGGTTCCCGTTCCCAGAAATGTGAGCGTAGCTTGCAAGCCCTTTGCTCCTGTTGCCGATTGCGGGCCCTTAGCTTTCAGCCTTCAGTTCTCAGCTTTCAGCCTTCAACTTTTGCGTATCCGGTTTGAACCGGAATGAGGATGTCCGCTCCGCCATGATCATGAATCTCTGGCTTGGAATGCATTGCGGAAAAACAGCCAGAGCTCTCTTTTCGCCACGTTTTCAACTGAAAGCTGAGGGCTGAGAGCTGAATGCTGTTTCTCACTTCTTCGCCGGCGGCGGCGGTGGCACGCTGGGCGCGCTCATCATGCTGGTCAGCTCCAGAAAAGCCATGCGCGCCTCGAAGAGCACCGTTTGCAGCATGCGATCTTCGTTGGGCGTCAGGTTCCCCTTCGTCTTCTCCGCCAGAATCGCCAGCAAATCGATAGTCGCTCGCGCACCCATGATGTCGACCCGAGGGCGCTGGCCGTCCTGTGTACCGGCTCCCATCTGCAGCATCGCCGTCACGTAGAACTGTTGCACCAGGTGCTCAAATCCCATCGGCGGCTGCGGACCGGCGGCGGGATTCTGCGCGCGAACCAAATCCTCCAGCCGTTGCGCCGACGCATCGTAAGCGGCCTTCTGCTCGTGGCTCTCCGCGGCTGTCGGCGGCGGAGGCATTCCATCCAACAATCCCGGCTCTGCTGTCGCGCCTGGCTCTGCTGTCGCGCCCGGCTCTTCGGCTTGAGGCGCAGCTTCTTTCTGCTCCTCGCGCCGCGCTTCATTCACCACCAGGCGCGGGCCAGCGGTCGGCTCTGCCGTCGCAGCCGGAGCTGTTTGCGCCGGCTCCGCTGGCGCCGAATGCGCGCTATCCTTTTCTTCTTCCGCCTTGATTTTGCGGCGGTCGATCACTTCGAACTTTGGCGTATCGCTCATACTTTCAGTTTCTCATCCCCGCTTCGGGCTGCTCAGTTTTGCCGTCTCTGGCCCAGCTTTGGCGGGGCTTCCAGAATCCGCGCCGTTCCCTCTTCAGCCCCCGCCTTGTAACCGAAAACCTGCTCGCGCTCCTCAGCCCCAGCCTCCGCCTCCGAGCGCAACATGCCCAGGGCAAAAACACGGCGTCCGGAAGAAAGCGCCAACTCGGCCGCGCTGGTAATCTGCCCGGCAGCCATCCGGTTCCCCGCAGCAACTCCGTCCCCGGCGGCCGTCCGGTTCCCCGCGGCAACTCCGTCCTTACTGATCAACTCCGCGCCGCTCGCGGGCACACGGCCCGAAAGCTCCAGCGGCCGCAGATGCCGGTGCACATTGCCGCGCGATCGGATGCGCTCCACAATCTCCTGGCCCAGGTAACAGCCCTTGGCAAAGTGCAGCGCCCGCATCTGCGAAGTCTCCTGCGGCAGGTCCCGCTCTACCATGTCGATCCCATACGCCGGAATCGCCTCGGCGATGCGAAACGCTTCAAGCGATGCGCAGCCAACCGGCGTCGCACCTCCCGTGCGGAGGCACCCCCATAGCTTAGCCAGCCCGGCTGTCGGCAGCCAGAACTCATAGTGCTGCGCCAGCACGCCGTAGCCGCGCAGAATTCTCAGGTTCCAGCCGTTCCACTCCACGCTTGTTCCCGCCATCGCGCTTCCGATCGTCGGCAGGCCCACGCGCTCCAGCACTTCGCCTGCCTGCGGCCCAGTCAACCCGATCGCGGTCTCCGAGCCTGCCTCTCCCACCTGCTCATCCCCAAGCGGGACCAGCTCCACGTCGTCCATGATGATGAACTTGTTCAGGTGGGCAAGCAGCTTCTCAATTTGATCGGCTGCGATCTCCAGCTCCAGCTCCGACTCGCCCGCAAATGGCGTTCCCAACATCGGGTCGCCGCTCAGGGACTCTGGTCCAGCAGGACTTCGTCGCTGCGGAGAGGCCTCCTCGCCGCCTCGCCACACGGTCAGGTCGCCCTGGATGTGGCCTTGCGCGTTCAGCACCAGATTCCAGGCGCCGGTGTTGGGAAACAGGTCGTTGACCGTGTTGGTCACCATCCCGCTCAGCCAGCGAAAGCGGTCGGACCCGCGCACAGCCACGCGCCGCATCCAGCCCAGATCGTGGATCGCGGCTCCGAAGGCCAGCGCCGCCGTTTCCACCTCCGGCGCGTCCAACTCAAGAGGGGTCTGCACCCCCCGGTAAACGGTCAGTTCGTGCGGTTTGCGCGCGGACTCAAGCATGGCGGCCAGTGCACTGGCCTGCAGGTTTTGGGCAAGATCGGTCTCTGGCATGGGAAGCTTTTCCGCGGTCCGGCGCAGATTTTCTCGCGATCGCGGTTCTCCAATTGGAGTAGAGCGGAGCCTCGAATCACGAGTGGCATCTTCCTCAAGAAAATGCCACCTTGCACTCCCCTCAAAACTCCACTTTAATTGGAGAACCGCCGCAAACTTGGCGTCAAACCGCATCCTGATTATAGCCTTGAAGTGAGAAGCTGGAATTCGGCCCGGAAACACCTAAATCGCATCCAACCCGGCAGCAAGACACATAAGTAGGATTGATGAGGAATCAGCAAGTGAAATCGCTCCAGATCGCGCGCTGTGGAGTTCCGGTCCTCCTGCTCTCGCTGGCGACCGCAGCCTGGTCGCAACAGTCCGCTCAGACGCCCCTGCCGGCTCCGCCCGCCGCTGCGGTAAAGCCCTCCGTGAACAGTCAAAGCACAAAATCCGCGACGAAGATTACACCCGAGCAGGCCCAGCAACTCTTCGCTCTGGTCGACGAGCTCATCAAATTCTCCTCCGGGGAGACCGGCCTGCCCGTCAAAAGCACTGTCAAGCGCACTCTCATCACCCGGGCAGCCGTAGAAAGTTACCTCGACGAAAAGTTCAACGAAGACGAGGGCGCCAAGCGCCTCGAGCGCGACGAGATCGTGCTCAAGAAATTCGGCCTGCTCGATCACGACTTCGAACTCAAGCCTTTTCTGCTGGCACTCCTGAAAGAGCAAATCGAAGCCTACTACGACTCGAAAACAAAAACCGTCAACCTGCTCGATTGGGTCGATCCCGAAGAGCAAAAGCCGGTGATGGCTCACGAGCTAACCCACGCCCTCCAGGATCAGCACGCCGACCTGGAAAAATGGGACGACCAAACTCCTGACGACGTTTCGCACGACGCGGCCGGCGATCAGGATCATCTGGCCCGCGACGAGATGGACACAGCCCGCGACGCCGTAGCGGAGGGCCAGGCCACCGCCGTCATGATGGACTACATCCTCAAGCCGCTGGGCAAGAGCCTCGTCAAAGATCCCGAGGTACTCGATGTGGTCCGGTCGCAGATGAACTCCACCGAGGACTCGCCCGTGATGGCCCGCGCTCCCCTTCTGCTTTCGGAGTCGATGCTCTTCCCCTACCGCGAGGGCCTCAGCTTCGAGCAGGACATTTGGATGGACCAGGGCCAAACGGCAGCCTTTACCGGCGCGCTCGACCGTCCGCCCTCTTCGAGCTGGGAGATTATCAATCCGCGCGTCTATGAGCAGAAGAAAATTCCGGCCATTCCCCTGCTGCCCAACATTCATCCCCTCGTCGACCCGCTTTACACGCCCTACGACATCGGCCAGATCGGCGAGCTCGACGTGCACATCATCACCGAGCTCTTCGGCGGCGACAACGCCTCCCGCGACCTGACGCCCGCCTGGGATGGCGGGCTCTATTGGGCGGGGCAGCTCCGCAGCGCCACCACGCCCGCCGAGCAGGCCAGCACCAAATCCATCGGCCTATTTTATCTTTCAGTCTGGAAGAGCGCCGACTCCGCCCAGGTCTTCACCAAGCTCTACGCGAAAAATCTCGGCCGCAAATATTCCAGCGTTCAGTTGCAAACCTCCGCCGATCTCTCCGCTCCTGCCGATGACGGTTCGGTCGAACAAGTCTTCTCCACCGACGAAGGCCCGGTCGTCATCACTACTCGGGGCAAGCTGGTCTTCGTCTCGGAAAGTTTCCCGCTGCCGTTGGCGCGCAAACTAACTACGCTTATCCTCGATACGCAGGGCGGCGGCGCAATGCGCATGACTTCCCTCCCGCCGCAGACCGTCTCCCCAGCCTTTTCGCTTTCCTCCGTGGCCCCAGCTTCGCAGCTCTTCATTGCAGAAAGACCGGCAGCCCCATCCGGCGAACCCACATCCCTCTCCGGCGATCTCGTTCATTTCTTCGGCGAGTGCGGCGTCATGAAGGCCGCCGTCGATGCCGAATTAAGAGCCATCGCCAGATAAATCGCAAAAGATAAGTCGCAGGCGAATTCCGCCATTCTTTGCCATCCTTCTCCGTTTTGTGGGACGCAGTGGAAAATCCGCTCCAAACCAACCCGACTCGCCGCAAGATTCGCGCCCTCCCCGGCGCGTTATGATGATGAGTTGCTCGAATCGGCTTTGCGTTTCGTTGCGCGTTGCCGCTTTTTCTCGATCGAAGGAGATGTGCACGTGCAAGGCAAGCTCGAACTGATGATGGGGCCCATGCGCAGCAACAAGACCGCCGAACTGCTGCGCCGCGCCGATATGCGCCGCCAGTACGCCAAGCAACACGTCCTGGTGCTCAAGCCCAGTGACGACACCAAAGGCGGACCGGGCGTGGTCGAGAGCCGCAATCCCAACGGCGGCGGCAAAATGAGCGCCATCGAGTTTAAAGCCACGAACCCGTGGGAGGTGCTCGGCCAAATCCGCGACACGGAGCAGAACATCGGCAAGCGCGTCGAGTGCATTGCCATCGACGAGGGCCAGTTTGTCGATCAGCTTTTTCTCTTCGTCAAGTACTTGCTCGACGCGGACCACGATGTTCTCGTCGCGGGTCTCGATCTCGACTTCCGCGCCATGCCCTTCGGAGAGATGCTCAACCTTACCTGGCTGGTGAACGCTTACGGCGGCAGCATTACCGAGTGCATGGCCTACTGCAGTTGCGGAGCCCGCGCTCTCTATTCGCAGCGCCTCATCGACGGCAAACCCGCGCCCTTCGACACACCCATTAAAATGCCCGGCGACTCCTACGAGCCGCGCTGCTCACAGCACTTCGTTCTCCCCGGCCGCACGCATTAGGCGCAGCAGGGACGGCATAAGCCGTCTCGGCTACGAGCAGGTCCAGATGACCTGGCCAGAGATCGTGACGCGGCCAGGGTCCTGCAAACCATTGAACTGGAACGAGCCTGAAGCGTCAGGCTTGACGATCAGGGTCCCCACGCCGGTTGGAAACGCGAAGATATGGTGGCATGAGGCGCCTACTCTGGGGCCGATGCGGTTAGCCGTTTCTGAGCAAAAGAGTACAGTTTGCGCATCTCCACTAGAAGATACTTTTCACGAGCCTCTCTGAGTGGGGTTGCGGCCGCGATTTCAAATTGACTCATCACGTTCAGCCCCGCACGGCAATTAAACGCCTGAAAACTTGAGCCGGAGAACGCTGTAATGCGCTGAGACCAGCAACTTGGGAGCCGGTCCATGCATTTCAACTCGATTGCGGAGTGCATGGGTCCAGGATCAGTTCCTTGAATCTTTTCGGCGTGCCGCCGTCGATTTTCAAGGGCCTCCAATGAACCTACTTCATTGCAGGTTCGGCGAATTTCCCTGCCATCTCAGGATCGGCATGCGGTGTGGGGAGCAACAACAGGAGAACAACCATCGTGACATCGAATCCAGATAAGCCCGAGTCGAAGCCTGAGTCGAAGCCCACGCCCATTGCAGCTAAGTCAGGATCGAAGCCGGAGTCCAGGCTGTCGCCGAAGGATGACAAGAATGATCTGAAATCGCTTCCCATGCCTGAGCTGATGAAAAAGCTCGGGGCTTCGGCAGATGGGCTCACACAGGCCGAAGCGCAAAAGCGTCAGGCACAGTACGGACCGAACGAGATCGCGGAAAAGAAGACCAACCAATATCTCAAGTTCCTGTCCTATTTCTGGGGCCCAATTCCATGGATGATCGAGGCGGCGGTCATTTTGTCGGGAGTCGTCCGGCATTGGCTTGATTTCTTCGTCATTCTTGTGCTGCTCTTGTCCAACGCCCTGGTTGGATTCTGGGAAGAGCATCAGGCGGGAGACGCGATTGCCGCTCTAAAGGCCCGGTTGGCAGTCAAGGCGAAAGTCAAGCGTGACGGCAAGTGGGAGAATCCTAAAGCGAGTGAGCTGGTGCCTGGCGACGTCGTTCGCCTAAGGCTGGGAGACATTGTCCCGGCAGATGCGCGCTTGCTGGATGGCGATTCGATCGAGGTGGATCAATCGGCATTGACCGGGGAGTCATTGCCCGTTACCGCCAAACCGGGCGGCGCAGTCTACTCCGGGTCCATCATCCGTCAGGGCGAAATAGACGCTATTGTCTATGCCACCGGCACCAACACATACTTCGGCAAGACCGCGCAAATGGTGGAGTCTGCACACACTGTCAGTCACTTCCAGAAGGCAGTGATGAAGATCGGCGACTATCTGATCATCCTGGCAGTGGCGCTGGTTGCGTTGATTCTTGTCTTCGCCCTCTTCCGCGGCGACAAGGTTCTCACCACGCTGGAATTCTGCCTGGTGCTTCTGGTCGCTGCAATCCCCGTCGCCATGCCCACCGTGCTCTCGGTGACCATGGCCGTGGGCGCGCGGTTGCTGGCAAAAAAGGAAGCAATTGTAACGCGCCTGTCGGCCATCGAAGAACTGGCTGGGGTTGACGTGCTTTGCTCGGACAAGACCGGCACACTCACGCAGAACAAACTGACACTGGGCGACCCGTTCACTGTGGACGGGATTACTCCGGACAAAGTCATTCTTTGGGCCGCGCTCGCCTCCCGTGCAGAAGACAAGGACACCATTGACCTTGCCGTCATCGGAGGTGTCAAGGACGACAAGGAACTGAAGAGCTGCCAGGTGCTGCACTTCATGCCGTTCGATCCTGTCCACAAGCGCACGGAAGCCACAGTCAAAGGAGCGGACGGCAAGCAGTTTTTTGCGGCCAAGGGCGCCCCTCAAGTGATTCTTCAAATGGCGACCAACGCAGGCGACGTCAAGGAGGCCGTGGAGAAAACAATTCTTGAGTTTGCGGGGCGCGGTTACCGCTCTCTGGGCGTTGCCAGAGCCGATGAGCAAGACAAATGGAAGTTTGTCGGCATGTTGCCGCTGTTCGATCCGCCGCGCGAGCAGGCCAAGTCAACCATCGCAAGCGCCGTTCAGATGGGCGTGAAGATCAAGATGGTTACGGGCGATCAAATTGCCATCGCACGGGAAACCTCGAAACAACTGGGACTGGGTTCGAACATCCTGGACGCAAGCTCACTGGGTGACCTCAAGAAGGATGCGTCCCCGGCCCAGGCCAAGGCCATTGAAGACGCGGATGGCTTCGCGCAGGTCTTCCCCGAACACAAGTTTTACATCATCGACGTGCTGCAGAAACACGGCCACATCGTCGGCATGACCGGCGACGGTGTCAATGATGCGCCGGCACTTAAGAAAGCCGACTGCGGCATCGCTGTGTCCGGCGCGACAGATGCAGCCCGGGCTGCAGCGTCCATCGTGCTCCTTGCGTCTGGCTTGTCGGTCATTATCGACGCGATCAAGGAGAGCCGCCGTATCTTCCAGCGCATGAACAGCTATGCCATTTACCGCATCGCGGAGACGCTGCGGGTGCTGTTCTTCATGACGCTGGCAATTCTGGTGTTCAACTTCTATCCAGTCACCGCGGTGATGATCGTCATGATCGCGTTACTGAACGACGGAGCTATTCTTTCGATCGCGTATGACAACGTTCACTACAGGAATAAGCCCGAAGCATGGAACATGCGCCTGGTGCTGAGCATCTCCACCGTGCTGGGCGTCGTCGGCGTTGTGGCAGCGTTTGGTCTGTTCTATCTTGCTGAGCGCGTCTTCCACATGGACCGCTTGACCGTCCAGACACTTATGTACCTCAAGCTCTCCGTGGCCGGGCATCTGACCATCTTCCTCACGCGTACACGCGGTCCATTCTGGTCTATACGCCCCGCGAAGACTCTGCTGATTGCAGTTGTGGGCACGCAGACGATCGCGACACTCATCGCGGTCTACGGAGTATTCATGGCGCCGCTCGGCTGGAAGTGGGCGGGATTCGTTTGGGCATACGCGCTGGTCTGGGCACTGATTAACGACCGTATAAAGCTGCTCGCCTATCGGATCTTCGATCCGGCAAAGCCCTCCATACTCGAGAAAGAGCCCGTCGACCTAACCGCCGAGATCGCAGCGCGGGCCTATGAAATCTACCAGCAGCGAGTCCACGGTGAGAGCCAGCAGGATCAGGATTGGATTGAGGCGGAGCAAGAGGTGCGGGGCCATCAGCAGGTCGGGAAAAAGATTGCGTAACGAGCCGCGCAACACCGGAGATTGACGTTGACCATCGATTCGAAAGACTACCGTGTTCCGCCAAACAAAAAGGTCGACCTCGGCAAATGGCCCACGCTCGTCGATCCGTATTCGAAGTCGAAGAAGCAGTACAAGGAACTCCTGCAAGAGCACATGGAAAAGCTGAGCTCGTTGCAGCAGCTTCACTACGCGTCGCACCGCTATGCGTTGTTGCTGATCTTCCAGGGTATGGATGGCGCCGGGAAGGACGGAGCAATACGGCACGTGATGTCTGGCGTCAATCCAGAAGGCTGTGAGGTCTTCAGCTTCAAGCAGCCCAGTGCAGAAGAACTCGATCACGATTTTCTTTGGCGCACCACGTGCCGCCTTCCCGAGCGCGGACGTATCGGCATCTTCAACCGTTCTTATTACGAGGAAGTCCTGGTCGTCCGAGTCCATCCCGAGATTCTCCGCAGTCAAGATTTGCCCAAAGAATTGCGCGACGAAAAGGACATCTGGGACCAGAGGTATGGCTCCATTGCGGACATAGAAAAGCATCTTGATCGCAACGGTACGAAAATTGTCAAAATCTTTCTTCACCTGTCTCACTCCGAGCAACGAAAGCGATTCCTTGCCAGGATCGACGAATCCGACAAGAACTGGAAGTTCAGCACCTCTGACATTCACGAGAGGAAATACTGGAAAAACTACATGAAGGCTTACGAGGATTGCCTTGGTGCAACAAGCACGCATCATGCGCCCTGGTACGTCGTTCCCGCGGACGATAAGGAGAACGCACGGCTAATCGTCTCTCAAATCGTCCTCGATGCGCTGGGGGGACTCAAGATGGCTTATCCCAAGACAACCGCAAAGCGGCGTCTAGAGCTGCTCGCAATCAAAAAGTCCCTGGCGAAATGAGGTCAGGGGCCCATCGTCGGCAGATCCGAACCAACCAAGGTCTCAAGGCTCACGCCGCGCAGCTGTCAGTTGCGGAGAAATAGAAAGGAACACTCAAAATGGCTACTAAGGAACTCCCCATCAGCGCCGATCAGGATGGCATCCCTCAATCGTTCAGCAAGAACTTCGATCAGACGGGTAACTCATCCGGATTTATCTTCGATGTGTCCTTATCCACGGCCATTGCGGCAGATGGCAAGAGCGAGGCAAGAGCCCCTGCGCCGAAGGGTCCGCTCTCGCCGGACGCGCTTGACAAGATGAATCGCTACTGGCGTGCAGCGAACTATCTGTGCATCGGCCAGATCTACCTGTTTGAGAATCCATTGCTGCGAGAGCCGCTCAAAGCGGAGCAGATCAAGCCGCGATTGCTCGGCCATTGGGGAACTTCGCCGGGTCAGAACCTCATTTACATTCATTTGAATCGGCTCATCAAAGAGCACGACGCGGACATCATCTACATCTCCGGTCCGGGGCATGGTGGCCCTTCACTGAATGCCTGTTCTTATCTGGAAGGCACATATACCGAGGTTCACCCGGAGATCACACACGATGAAGACGGCTTGCGCCTGATGTTCCGCAAGTTCTCTACGCCCGGCGGCGTGCCCAGCCATTGCGGACCACACGTGCCGAACTCCATGCACGAGGGCGGTGAACTTGGCTATTCATTGGTTCACGCATTCGGAGCGGCGTTCGACAATCCAGATCTGATTGTTGCCTGCGTCATCGGGGACGGGGAATCCGAGACCTGCCCGCTGGAAGGCAGCTGGAAGTCGGTCAACTTTCTGAACCCCGTGCGGGACGGCGCGGTTCTTCCGATTTTGCACCTCAATGGATACAAGATCTCCGGGCCAACCGCCCAGGGACGCACCAGCGACGAAGACCTGAAGGCTCTTTATGTAGGACGCGGTTACAAGCCCTACTTCGTCGAAGGCGACGATCCCGAAGCCGTGCACCAACTTCTGGCTGGCACGCTGGATGATTGCTACGCCGAGATTCGCTCAATTCAGAATGAGGCGCGCAAGGGCGGATTCAGGAAGCAGCCCATCTGGCCCATGATCATCCTGCGCACGCCCAAAGGGTGGACTTGCCCCAAAGAAGTGGATGGAATCCCGATTGAAGGCACATTCCGCGCGCACCAGGTTCCGCTCGCATCGGTCAAAGACAATCCCGAGCATCTCAAGATTCTTGAAGCCTGGATGAAAAGCTACAAGCCAGAAGAGCTCTTCGACAAGGACGGTAGGTTCCTTGAAGAATTGGCGGCTCTCGCCCCTGTGGGCAATCGACGCATGGGTGGCAATCCCCATGTGAACGGTGGGCGCGAACTGATCACACTCGCTCTGCCTGACTTTACCGACTACGCTCTCGAAATCCCCGGACCGGGTCAGGTTCTCGCTGAGGCCCCACGCAAGCTTGGAGATTTCTTTCGCGACATCTTCAAAATGAATCCGGCAAACTTTAGGATGTTCTGTCCCGATGAATCGAACTCCAATCGCCTGAATTCCATCTTCGAGGCCACGAAGCGGTGCTCGATGGCCGAAATTGTCTCAATCGACGATGAGCTAGGTCCGGATGGCCGGGTGATGGAGGTGTTGAGCGAGCACCTCTGCCAGGGATGGCTCGAAGGCTACCTGCTTACAGGCCGTCATGGCATGTGGTCCTCCTATGAAGCATTCGCGCAGGTGGTCGATTCGATGACCACTCAACATGCGAAGTGGCTTGAGCAATGCCGCGCGTTTCTCTGGCGCAGGCCACTGGCATCGCTCAATGTTCTGCTGACGAGTCATGCCTGGCGCAACGATCACAACGGATTCAGTCACCAGGCAACTGGATATGTAGACAATGCCCTGGCGCGGAGAAGTGAAGTCATCCGCGTGTACTATCCGCCCGACTCCAACTGCCTGCTCAGCGTTTTCGACCATTGCCTCCGCAGCCGTAACTACGTGAACGTCGTTACGTGCGGCAAGCAACCACAGCTCCAATGGCTGAACATGGACGAAGCACTTGAGCATTGCTCACGCGGCGCCTCCACATGGAAATTTGCGACCAACGATGAAGGCGGGGAGCCGGACGTTGTACTCGCGTGTGCCGGCGATGTACCAACCATCGAAATTTGCGCGGCGTCCTGGCTATTGCAAAAGCATGTGCCCGGCATCAAGGTCCGCGTTGTCAATGTGGTTGACTTGATGACCCTGATGTTTCCTGACAAGCACGCGCACGGAATGGACGAAATGTCCTTCAACGCGCTCTTCACCGAAGGTGCGCCCGTGATCTTCGCCTTCCACAACAATCGCTGGCTCATTCACACTCTGGTTCATGGGCGCTCTAATGAAGGCCGCTTCCATGTGCACGGTTATATGGATTACGGGACGACCACCACACCGTTCGACATGGTTGTGCTGAACGAAATGAGCCGTTTTCACCTTGCGCTTGACGCGCTCAAACACATCCCCCGCCTTCGTTTGCAGGCTGAAAACGCAATCAAGTTCTTCAACCAGGAGCTACATCGCCACCACGACTATATCCGCGAACACCTTGAAGATATGCCCGAAATCAGGAACTGGCAGTGGACGAAGGACTTCAGCGATTCAACTGCGCCGGCTCCACTTGCGAAGGGACATCCTAGCAAAGCGATGTTCACCGATAGTTAACCGACATCTGGGTGAAATCGACACCGAGAGCAAACTCAAATGAATGTGCAGCAACTTGAGGAGACGGCGCAGGCCCTTGTCGCAGAAGACAAGGGCTTGCTGGCGATGGATGAAAGCAATCCGACGTGCAACAAGCGCTTTGCCCAGTTGGGGATTCCGCAGACCGTAGAGGCGCGCCGGGCTTATCGAGAGCTGATCGTGACTACTCCCCGGCTCGGCGAGTGCATTGGCGGCGCAATCCTCTACGACGAGACGATCCGCCAGCAAAAGAGCGACGGCACTCCCTTCATCAAAGTCCTGATTGAGGCGGGAATCATTCCCGGAATCAAGGTTGATCAAGGCGCCAAGAGTCTGGCGGGATTTCCTGGCGAAAAAGTTACCGAGGGCCTGGATGGATTGCGCGACAGGCTGGCTGAATATTCCCGGCTGGGCGCCCGCTTTGCCAAATGGCGCGCTGTAATTACCATCAGCGAGGGCGTTCCCAGCCGGGGCTGTATTGCCGCCAATGCGCAAGCCCTGGCTCGATATGCGGCGCTATGCCAGCAAGCAGGTCTGGTTCCTGTTGTTGAGCCTGAAGTTCTCATGGACGGCGATCACACATTGGATCGGTGCTTCGAAGTCACGGAAGAAGTTCTTCGGGAAGTTTTTTTTCAGCTTTACTCGCAGCGCGTGGCGCTTGAGGGAATGATCCTGAAGCCCAACATGGTTGTTCCGGGATTGTCATGCCTCCATCAGGAATCCGTGGACGAAGTTGCCGACGCGACGGTGAAGTGTCTCTTGCGGACGGTCCCAGCCGCTGTTCCCGCAATCGCGTTCTTGTCGGGGGGCCAATCCGCAGAATTGGCATCGGCTCGCTTGAATGCGATGAACCTGAGATTCACGTCGCGCCTTCCATGGGCATTGGCATTCTCGTTTGCCCGCGCCATCCAGCAGCCGGCATTGGAGCTTTGGAAAGGCCATGAGGCCAACGTCCCGGCAGCGAAACAAGCACTATTTCACCGGGCACGCTGCAATCAGGCGGCGCGCCGCGGCGAATACAGCGCAGCAATGGAGACGAGATGACGGGAAACAGACACAACCATGAAGGCAACAGTGGCGACAGCGGTGAACCTGAGCCCGGCCCCTACTGGAAGCGTATGCATCGTGACTGGCGCTTCTGGATAGGCGCGCTCCTTATGGGCGCTGCACTCGCCGTTTACGTTGTGAGCGGCGACCTGGCATGGGTTCCACGCGGACACCCGCAACCTGCGTTGCCCGCAACCGGTCCGTGATCGCAGCTCCCGATCTACCCCGTGAGTCAGCGGCCCGCTGGCATAAGCCATCGCAGGGGCCGCTGTTAACGCCAATCAAGTGCCAACTACCGATCACTTGAAATGAGTGGAACCAGATGAGCCCGATTCCTTTGTATCCCCTGCGTTTCGAGCCGATCTATCAGTATCGGTTGTGGGGTGGCAGGCGCTTGTCCGACCTGCTCTCCGCGCCATTGCCGGGTGGCGGGCCTATTGGCGAAGCGTGGATACTCAGCGACCGCGACGATCATCAAAGCCAGGTTGCCAACGGGCCGCTGAAAGGGCAAACCATCGGTGAATTGATGGAGGAATTCCGTGGGCAACTGATGGGTAAGCTGGCTCCGCGCTTCCGCCGTTTTCCGCTGCTCCTCAAGTTTCTTGACGCACACCAGATGCTCTCCGTGCAGGTACATCCCAGCGACGTTTATCCAGACCTGATTCCAGCAGGCGAGACGGGGAAGACCGAAGCCTGGGTCGTGATCGAGGCAGAGAAAAAAAGCCACATCTATGCGGGCTTGAAACCCGGCACGACCGCCGACGGCCTTCGAGGTTCCCTCGCCAACGGAACCATCGCGGATCGCCTGGTGGGCATTGTCCCCAAGCCAGGCGATGCCGTATTCATCCCTGCGGGGACGGTGCACACTTTGGGCGGTGATGTTGTTGTCTTCGAAGTTCAGCAAAACAGCGACGTTACATTCCGCCTTTACGACTGGGGTCATGTAGACGCGAAAACTGGAAAGCCACGGCCGCTTCAGGTCGATCAGGCGTTTGCCTGCATAGATTTTGAAGGGATCGTCGGCGGCCTGGTCGCGCCCCGCATAGAGGCAAACATACCCTTTGAGCGCGAGAGACTCTTTGATTGCGAACCATTCCGGGTGTGGCGATTGCTCGGTCAAGCACCGTTTCCAGTTGGCGCCACGGCGGAGCCACGTGTGCTGGTTTGCATCGGGGGTTCAGGGCAGGTTGAGCACGAAGGAACCCCCTTTTCGGTAGGCAAGGGAGACGTTTGGCTCTTGCCTGCAGAGGCCGGGGTGTGCGCGTTTCAACCGAGCGGAGAAATAACTCTGCTGGAGATTGCAATTCATGGATCGTAGGAATTGGGGATAGTGCGGAATTGAAGACAGTGCAATGGCGCAAACTCGGAACCTCGAGTTGACTTCGCGAACCCCGGAGGTGGGGTTGAATGAAAAAGCTCATTGTGTTCGATCTGGACGGGACCTTGGCCCCGAGTAAGTCGTCCCTGGCTCCCCAGACGGCGGCGTTACTGCATGACCTTTTAGGCGTCGTCAAAGTAGCAGTAATCTCTGGAGGCGCCTGGGCCCAGTTTGAAAAGCAGCTTCTAACCGATCTTCCCAAAGGCAGTCTCCTCGCGAATTTGTCTTTGCTTCCAACTTGTGGGACAAAATTCTTCCAATACAAAGGGAAATGGACCGAACTTTATTCAGAGGATCTGACTGCGGACCAAAGAAAGAAGATCATCGACTCTCTGAACAAAGCTGCCAGTGAATCGGGCTTTCAGGCAGAGCAGGTCTGGGGAAAGGTAATTGAGGACCGGGGAAGCCAGGTCACATTTTCCGCATTGGGTCAGCAAGCTCCCTTGGCGGAAAAGGAAAAATGGGATCCCGATTTTGCCAAACGGAAAAAGATCACAGCGATCCTGAAGACCCTTATCCCGGAGTTCTCCGTCCGCATGGGGGGTGCAACCTCGATCGATGTGACCAAGCCTGGCATCGACAAAGCCTACGGGTTAGGAAAGCTGAAAGATACTCTCCACATCTCCTTGAAAGAGATGGTCTACATTGGGGACGCCTTGTTCCCGGGCGGGAACGATTATCCGGCGGAGCAGGCGGGTGTTGTGTCGATTCCTGTTAAAGGTCCCGACGATACCAATCTGGTCATCGAGACAATCATCGCTTCCTTAGGCGATAAGTGAGCTGGCACTCGCGAGGAGATTCGATGGGTGGATTCAAGTTGCAACGCCTGGGAATGATGATGGAGCCGGAGCCGGGTAATCCCAATGAAGCGGAGGGCGTCCTGAATCCGGCTGCCGTTCGTGGCCGTGACGGCGAACTCTACCTCTTCCCGCGGTTGGTCGCAAAAGGAAATTATTCACGCATAGGGATAGCGCGAGTGAAATTCAATGAAGCTCGCGATCCGGTCGGCGTCGAGAGGCTTGGCATCGCGCTCGAGCCGGAAGCCGAGTATGAGCAGCGGCCCGATGGCGGCGGAGGCTGCGAGGATCCTCGCATCACTTTCGTGGAACCGCTCCAACGTTACATGATGACCTATGCGGCATTCTCCCCACTGGGACCAAGAATTGCGCTGGCAGAATCAGAGGACCTGCTCCATTGGACGCGTCTCGGGCTTGCGACCTATGCCCATTGGCACGGCATCGATTTGAGCACTGTGGACGACAAGGATGCGAGCCTTTTCCCTGTCGCGATCCCTAACTCGTCCGGGCATCGGGAACTGGGCATGCTCCACCGTCCGCTTTTTCCCGGTACCCGCCCGGAAGAGACTTCTTGTCACGGTGAGGCCCGTGAGGTGGATCTCGATCGGGAGAGCATCTGGATTTCCTATTGTCCGCCGGTCTTGAAAAACCATGAACCAGATCGCCTGGGGCAGTTTATCTCTCATCACCGGCTGGCGACTCCAGTCTCGCCCTGGGAGCGGCTCAAAATTGGCGCCGGAACTCCGCCCATCCTGACCAGGCACGGCTGGTTGATCATTTACCACGGAGTGAGCGAAGCATTGGCTGCCACCGGCGATGGACATCATCTGTGCTACTCGGCTGGAGTGATGGTGCTTTCAAAAGAACATCCGCGCGTGGTCCGTTATCGCTCGGTTGAGCCGGTGTTGACTCCGGTGCTCCCGCAAGAACGCGATGGGACGGTCGCCAACGTCGTGTTCCCCACCGGCATTGACCGCCGCGACGACCTTGGTACGCCAGATCGATTCGACGTGTATTACGGGATGGCCGACAATCGGATTGGTGCAGCGCGCCTCGACTTACCCGATTCCCTGCCGGTCGGTGCCGAAGCTGACTCCCTTGAAGCCAAGGTGTAGACAGATGCTCATTCCAGTCGAAGTCTAAAGTCTGCTCCAGGGGGAAGGCGGAGATCAATCTCACAGGGTATGTGGGTCCACTATGCTGGATGGAATTCCTGATCATGATGCACGCTGACGAATTGGTGACGAAAAGTCGGCTTTGTTCCAGGAAACACGGCGGGCAAGAACCTGCGTTGAATCGCGAAGCGCCGAAATGCGAAAAGATTTGGTACACGGTTTCGCCGAAAAAGGGGAAATTGGTACATCTCTCCCACCATACTTACCCTTATCTCAAGGTAAATCGATGATAACAAACAAGTTGATAGATGGTGCCGGGAGGGGGGGTCGAACCCCCATGACCACAAGGGCCGGCAGATTTTGAGTCTGCTGCGTCTGCCAATTCCGCCATCCCGGCCTCGGGTGGGGATGCGCTCCCAAAGTATCGCATAGCCTTTGGCTTATCCGCCACCTGCGCGTGCTGCGTCGCATATGAGTTTCCCTAGCCGCCAGCGACGCGCCTTCATTCTGGCGCAACCCCGCCGAAAGCGCCCGCCGCACCGCAGGTGCACGAAGGCGTCCGCTCCACGGAGTGGTTTCCACATTTGCCCAGCGGCCCGCGTTCGAACCCCTGTGCGAGAATGAAGGCATCAACGATGACCAGCTCCTCCGCCGCCGTCGTTCCTGAGCCAGTCACCATCACTCCGCAGATGCTTGCGCAGCATAGCATCACCGCGGAGGAGTACCAGCGCATCCTCGCGGCGCTTGGCCGCACCCCCTCGCTCACCGAGCTCGGCATTTACAGCGTGATGTGGAGCGAGCACTGCTCATACAAATCAAGCCGCGTTCACCTCAAGCGCCTGCCCACCAAGAGCGACCGCGTCGTCCAGGGGCCGGGCGAGAACGCCGGCATCATCGACGTGGGCGGACATCTTCACCATGGGCGCGCGCCCGCTCGCCGTCATGGACTCCCTTCGCTTCGGCCCCATCTCAGACGAGGGGTGCCCCATTCTAGCCGGAGATTCCGGCAAGGAATCTCCGGCTAGGGTGGGAAGCGATGCCGATCAACGCGCGATCATCCATCGCAATCACTCCATCCTGGAAGGTGTGGTCAGCGGCATCGCCAGCTACGGCAACTGCTTCGGCGTGCCCAATCTCGGCGGCGAAACCAAATTCGAGCCCTGCTACAGCGGCAATCCACTCGTGAACGCCTTTGCCCTCGGCCTCGTCCGCAAGGATGAAATCTTCTACGCCAAGGCCAGCGGCACCGGCAATCCCGTCATCTATGTCGGCGCTAAGACCGGCCGTGACGGTATTCACGGCGCTACCATGGCCAGCGAGGAATTCAAAGAAGGCTCGGAACAAAAACGTCCCAACGTCCAGGTTGGCGACCCGTTCATGGAAAAGCTCCTGCTCGAAGCCTGTCTTGAAGCCATGCAGACCGGCGCCATCGTCGGCATTCAGGATATGGGCGCCGCCGGCCTCACCTGCTCCACCTGCGAGATGGGCGCGCGCGGCGGTGTCGGCCTCGACGTCGAGCTCGACCGCGTGCCGCAGCGCGAAACCGGCATGAGCGCCTACGAGATCATGCTCTCCGAAAGCCAGGAGCGCATGTTGCTCGTCGCCGAAAAGGGCCGCGAGAACGAAGTCCTGCGCGTCTTTGCGAAGTGGGGTCTCGACGCGGTCATCGTCGGCACGGTCGAGCCTGAGCCGCGTCTTCGCATCCGCCATCACGGCGAACTCGTCGCCGACATTCCTAACCAATCGCTCACCGACGATGCGCCGCTCTACCATCGCCCCATCGGCACATGGAAAGCGCCAGTCCCGCTCGATCCTCCCGCCGAAGCTCTCAATGAATTAGACAAAGACCGCAACTACATCGCCGACCTAAAGAAGCTCCTCGCAAGTTCCAATGTCTGCTCCAAACGCTGGGTCTACGAGCAGTACGACAGCATGGTTCAAACGAATACCGCGCAAGGTCCCGGCGGCGAAGCCGGCGTGATGCGCATCAAGGGCACCGGCGAGCCGGGTGGTGCTGACAGCCCGAAGAAGGAGATCGGCCTCGCCATGGCTCTCGACGGCAACGGCCGCTGGGCGTATCTCGATCCCAAACTCGGCGCAATGCACGCCGTTGCCGAATCCGCCCGCAAAGTTGCGATGACCGGCGCAACGCCCGTTGCCGCCACCAACTGCCT
>JBEKWT010000021.1:0-23096 GCA_049512795.1 Occallatibacter sp. | reverse complement strand
GACACGATTCTGCGCTACCGTCATCATCCGTCGATTGTGGTGTGGTGCGGGCGCAACGAAGGCGTGCCGCAGCCGACGATCAACGAGGGATTGGCTGAACTGGTGCGCACGCTCGACCACACGCGCTATTACACGGGCAGCTCGAATCAAGTGAATCTGCGCAACTCAGGGCCCTATCAATTCCAGCCGCTCGAAACCTATTACCGCATCAACCGCGGCTTCAGCGTCGAGCTCGGCATTCCCAGCGTGCCCACGCTGGAGAGCATGAAATCGTTTATCCCCGAGCCCGACCGTTGGCCGATCAGCGACACATGGGCTTATCACGACTGGCACCAGAGCGGGAATGGCGCGGTGCAGCCGTACATGACCCACATGGAGACGGAGTTTGGCGCGCCTACGAGCCTGGAGGATTTCGAGCGCAAGGCGCAGATGCTTGATTACGATGGCCATCGCGCCATCTTCGAGGGATTTGCCGCTCATCTTTGGCAGCCCAACTCGGCGCGCATGATCTGGATGACGCAGCCGTCGTGGCCGAGCATGGAGTGGAATTTTCTGAGTTGGGACTACGACACGCAATCGAGCTTCTACGGAACCGAGAAGGCTTGCGAGCCGGTACACGCGCAACTGAATTTGTCCGATGGCTCGGTGGATTTGATCAACCTGAGAGAGGCGCGGTCCTTCAAAGTGCGCACGCTTGTAGAGGGCCTGGATGGCAAGACCTTGAGCGATCAAACCAACCAGGTTCAGGCCGCCGCCGATGACCGAACGCCGGTGGCGAAACCTGATCTGTCAACTTTGGCCGGAGGGCACTCGATCTTCGTGAAGCTCGAAGTGAGCGATGCTGCCGGCGCGCCGGTGAGCGACAACTTTTATTGGTGGTCAGCGAACGAGGCGAGCCTCCGCGAACTGAACTCGCTTCCGACTGCTACACTATCGGCCTCGGCAGCCTCCGCAACGGCGAACGGCGAACGCACGGTAACGGTGCAGATCAAGAACACGGGCTCCATGGCGGCGCTCATGATCAAGCTCACGCTCACCGATGCTGCGACGGGCCAACGCATCCTGCCCGCCTATTACAGTGACAACTACGTCTCGCTCTTGCCCGGCGGGCAGCGCACAGTGACAGTGGCATTTGCGGCCGGCGGCGCGAAACCTGCGATCGGCATGCGCGGCTGGAACCTGGCCACACAAACAGTTCCGGTACAGTAAAGGCCGCGCTTCCGGAAAGCGCTTTCAATGAACGACTACAGCCGTGCGGTGTTTGCAGCCGCACGAGCGCCGCAGCACGATCTCAACGGGGAGAACGATGCGGTTGCCCGTGTGCGGCGTTTCACCGCGCGCGATGCGGTCGAAGAGCAAGTTTGCGGCGACGCGGCCCATCTCCTGCGCGGGTTGGCGGACGACTGTGAGCGGCGGTGAAGTGAACTCGGCGAGGTCGAAGTCGTCGAAACCGGCGAAGGCGAGATCGTTGGGAATGCGCCAGCCAAGGCGAGAAATCGCCCCAAGGACGTAACGCGTAACCAGCGTATTCGAAGTGATGATTGCGGTGGGGGGTGTTTCGGATGCCTTTTTTGCTTTGAGGATCTGCTCCACGACTTCCTCCGATTCGCAATCGAAGACCGCACTTGGTTCGAACCCCGCGTCCAGCATGGCGCGGCGATAGCCGGCATAGCGCGCGTTGATGGTGAAGAGGCTGCGGCTGAGCGCGATGTAGGTGATATGCCGATGTCCGTGCTCGATGAGATGCTCCGTAATGCGACGCGAGCCGACGGCGTTCTGCACCAGGACGGTATCGATGGACGGATCGGGGACCGGCCGGTCAAAGGCCACGACCGGTGTCTTGCCAAAGAGCGTCCGCGTAAGGCGCGAGTGGCGGATACTCGCAGGAATCACCAACAGGCCATCCACATGCCGCTGCAGCATTTCATCGACTTGGGCGTATTCCGTTTCTGGATCTTCGTTGGAAGTGGTGATGATGACCGAATAGCCGTGTTCCCTGGCCACGGTGGTTACCGCGTGAGCACAACTGGCAAAGAAGGGATCGTAAAGATAAGGAATGATCAGTCCGATCGAATGGCTGCGTTGACCCCGAAATGCGCGCGCCAGCACGTTGGGCCGGTACTTGAGCTGCTCAATCGCTGTTTGGACCCGTTGCGTGGTTTCCGCCGAAACGCGAACCGTGCCGCTTAACACTCGGGAAACGGTCATGGTGCCCACGCCCGCCAGCCGAGCCACATCGCTCATCGTGGGCTTGCGGTTCGTCACCGGCGCCATTGTGCGCTGCCTGGCTTTGCTCACAGGTCGGCCAGAGGAAGGTTTTGCCAATTCGATCACTCCAGGAACAACTTGCTCTTTTACGCCCTGGCCGAACTCTCGAAGATAAGAATCGAAGGACCCTGCAGCTCTCCGGTAAGGCTGCGATTTTGTCTAATGGGCCGAACGACCTCGTGAGCCGCAGTCGTTGCCGCGCGGGTAGCGGCCAAAGCAGGACTATACCAGCCTGAATATGCAGGAGGCAATGAAAATAGGGGGTTTGCGGCTCGATTCTCGAGCTGGCCCCTCGTCCCCGGAGCTATTCTCCGCCGCTTCAGTTGCGCTTTGTTCGATTGGGCTTTTCGGACGGCGGACAGGTCGACTCGCGAATGACCAATTCCGGCAGGACGGACAACGTCTGCGGAACGGCGCTCTCGCCGCGAACCCGCTGCAAGAGGATTCGGGCGGCAATGGTGCCCATTTCATGCAGCGGCTGGCGGATGGTCGTAATGCTTGGATTCTGGAAGGCCGCGCTTTGGATGTCGTCGAAGCCGACCACGGAGATGTCTTCAGGGACGCGCATCCCTTGGTCCCGTATGGCCCGGATTGCACCGATAGCGGCAATATCGTCGTAGGAGACCAACGCCGTGAAATCGGCCTTGCGGTTGAGCAATTCGCAAGCAGGCTCGAAGCCCAGTTCGGGCGTGGAAACCCGTAGCTTGAGATCAACTGTCAACTCGGGCCGTACCACAATGCCAAGTTCATGGGCTACAGCCTTCAGGCATTCCCAACGGTCCTCGGCGTCGGAGCTGTGGCTGCCGCCGCGCATAAAAGCGATTTTGCGATGACCCAGCTGGTAGAGATGGCGCAACGTCAGTTCTGCGGCCCGGCGCTGGTCGAGCACTACGTTGGTGATTCCGGGAAACTGGCGATGACCCGCAACCGCGACCGCCGGGATCTTGAAGCTGTGCTCGAGAACCGTATCGATCAGAATGAATCCCTCCACCGACCTCTCCATCAGCATGCGCGGGTACTCTTCAATCAAGTCGGGCTTGCGGCGATGACTGGCGGTGAGGTAAAAGTAGCCTTCCTCGATGAGAGATTCTTCCACGCCCGTGAGCACCTGCGCGCAATAGCTGTCGCTCAGCTCCGGAACCAGCACGCCGATGGAATAGGTCTGCCTTTTACGCAGGGAGCGCGCGTAAAAGCTGGGCCGGTAATCGAACTTTGCGGCTGCCGCCTTCACGCGGTCCCGCGTTTCCTGGGGAATCGCACGGACGCCAGGCGCATCGTTCAGCACCAGCGAGATGGTGGCCGGCGACAAATCGAGGTATTCGCCCAGGATACGCAGGCTGACCGGCTGTCCCGGCATCGGCTCGTGCCTTACCTTCGCTTTTTTTCTCACTTTCCCCTCTTTTAACATCGCCCCCGGGGTTGCTAAGAAGACGAGCGAGCTGGCCCCGCGACTTCCGAAGCCTCCACCTCGCGGCGCTCCAGGTGGTCGTACCAGGTGAACTTGAGAATTGCCGACGTAACCAGAACGATGGCCAGGGTGATCGCGGCTCGCTTGAGCTCCCAAATGACGATGTACATAGGAAGCACGACCAATGCGACCTGCCAGACAATACCCACGGCGACGTTGAACATGTCGCGCATGAAGTCCTTGTTGCGCTTGAAGCCGGGGTCCTCGGCGAGAACTTTGCGATAGATGGGGCCCCACAAGCCCCACGGCCGAACGCGGCGATAGAAGTCCTTGAGCACCTCGTCGTCCTCGGGTTTTGTGAGCAGCGTGCCCGCAAAGCATCCGACGAGCGAGATTAGCAGCACCAGCGGGAAGACGATGGAGACATCCATATTGATAGAGTAGGCGGCCAGCAAATGCTGGACCAATGGGACCTTTGCGACCAGCGTCGGCAGCGCCAGAGCGGATGTGATTCCGGTGAGCATGCCCCAGAAGTAGCCATAGCCGTTAAAGCGCCACCAGTACCACTTCAAGACGTTGGAAGCGGTGTAGCCTCCCCACAATCCGGAGACGATCCACACCACGACGGCGTTGACAGAAGTGACATTCCAGCCGATGAGGACACCGATGACGACGACGGCGAAAGAGGCGAGATAGCTCAGACGGACATAGGTGCGCGGCGGAGCGTCAGGGCGGATGTAGCGCTTGTAGATGTCGTTGACGAAGTACGGCGGCGCGGCATTCACAGTGGCGGCAAAGTTGGCCATGAAGGCGGCGAGCAGACCGGAGATGAGAAAGCCGAGCAAGCCGACGGGAACAAAGCGTGCCAGTGCATAGGGCAGCACCAGCTCAAAGTCCATGTTGGCGCCCATGGCGCGGATGCTATCGCTGAAGAACACAGCGGCCAGGATGGCAAGACCGGCGGTAAGAAAATAGCGGGGAAAGGTGAGCACGACATTCACCCACGCGCTCATCATCGAAGCCTCGCGCGGATTTTTGGCGGAAAGTACGCGCTGCATGTCGTAGTTCGGGGCCGGGCCCGCGGCGGAGATCAGCACGCCCTTGAAAAGGAGCATCATGACGAAGAAACCAAAGAGCCCGTAGCCGTCCTGCGCGATTCGCGTGCTGGTTGCCGGGATCAGCGTCGACCAGTCGAGATTCAAGTGCCAGCCGAAGAAGACATTGTCCCAGCCGGCCGGCACTACTTTGTGCAACATCTCCGGCGCCACGCGGCGCATGGCAATGATGCCCACCGCGAAAGATGCGACGGAAAGCACGCAAAACTGCACCACCTCAGTGATTACCACGCTGATCATCCCGCCCTTGATGACATAAAGGGCAGTGATGGCTACGAGGATGAGCGCGTACTGGTTCGGCGACAGGTGCCAGGGAAGAAACGTGGCCGCGAATTTGCCGATGCCCTTGAAGCCGTAGCTGAAGAACCCGATGATGCTGATGAAGGCATACAGAACAACGATCAGGTGCGACAACTGTGCGCCGCGGCCGGTGCCGAAACGCGTCTTGATCCACTCTGCTCCGGTCATGACCCGCGAGCGCCGGAGCCACGCCGACAAGTAGACCATGAGAAAAACCTGGTTGAAGGTCGGCCACAGCCATGGAATCCACACGCTCTTAAGGCCATAGACGAACATCCAGTACACCAGCAGCATGGTGCCGCTGATGTCGAACATGCCCGAAGCGTTGGACAGGCCCAGCACATACCAGGGCATTTTGTTGCCGCCCAGAAAATATGCGGTCATGTCGCGAGAGCCGTAGTGGGATACCCAGTAGCCTACGAGCACGGTGCCCAGCAGGTACACCAGAATAATCGCGATATCCAATGGATGAAGATGCATCGAATCCCCCGAATTCACTTGCCGATCGAACTCTCGCTCTTCCCCGCCGCTTGTTGGCGATCGCGCCTCGTGGAGCGCGGGGTTGAATGTTTCCTAGTGCAATTGCCCCGCCAGCAGGAAAACCAGGTTTGCCTGCCAGTTGATGGCGATCTCGTTGCTCGCATATGAGGCAGTTTGGTCGGCATAGTATTTCTCTGGCTGCAAGCCCGCCGGCAATGCAGCCAGTACCTGATCCTGGCGTCCGGCGTTCGGCCCTCCGGACATTAATCCCGGCCATGGCCCCGGTTGTTCGCCCGATCCACTGGGCCGGTGATGCGGGTGCAGGACCGAGTGCTGGCCGACCTGCGTGACCCACGAGAGCGAGAAGGTGTTACGGCCGAGCAGATAGTGCAAATCATCGCCCGCGGTGTCCGCGAACGCTGGATTCGGCGCGATCGCGTTGGCGATCAAGAGATCCATGCCGTATTGCGCGGCGATTCCGTTCGAACCCCAAACAAAATCCGCCGGTTTGAGGCTGACGTGGTAGGGATTGGCTGCGGTGTTCTTCACGATGGCGCGCGCCGCCGACAACATTCGATCGCGAATGGCCGCCTGCGCCGTGGCATCGGCGCCTTCGCGCCGGGCAAGAGCATAAGTGCGCAGCGCCATGGGGGCCATCATGCTCCAATTTTCCCTCGCCGGAGAGTCGAGGATGGGAAGATACGCGGCATAGTTCTTGAGGAAGAATTGATTGTAAGCAGCCTCGCCAGTGGTGCGCCAAAGCTCTGCGGCCGCCCAAAGCCGCTCGTCAGCGCAGTTCGAGTCGCCGTACTCACCGGTGGTCACGCCCGGCGGATTTCTGAAGATCACATTTGGGTATTGCTCGGTCCATTTCCACGCGCGGCGCGCCGCATCCAGGGCGCGCGTGGCAAACGCCGCATCGAAGGGCCTGTAGACCCGCGCGGCGATCGCGGCCACCGCGGCCAGATCGGCAGTGGCGCAGGTACTTTTGTAGGGCGCTGAGCCGGTTCCGATGACCTCGCTGGGCAGCGTGTCCTTCTCGGGAGGGATGAAGCCCGGGAAGTGCGTGCTCGTCTGCTTGTGCCAGGCGCCGCCATCGGTGTCCTGCATCTTGAGCATCCATTCCAGGTTCCAGCGGATTTCGTTGAGAATGTCGGGAGTGCCGTTCCCGGTTTCGGGAATCGCGAGTTGAATTGGCTTGAGCCGGGGACCGTAGATCTCCCATGCCCACAGCAGCGTTCCCGTGGCGACGCCGGAATTGACCATGTAACGGCCATAGTCGCCCGCGTCGTGCCATCCGCCGATGTTGTCGCGCGGTCCGGATTTGCCTGAGCTGGGATGAAACTCGCCGTGCAAATGGCAAGCTGCGTGGGAATAGCCGGGAAACTCCCGGCCCAGATCGACGGCCGTTCCGCAGCGCTGCCCGTAAAAGCCGCGCATGGCCAGGTACCAGGTGCGCTCGAAGACGTTCGCTCCCACGGCGAAGGTCCAGCTCTTTCCTACCCCCGGAACCTCGACGTAGTAGATTCCCGCCTGGCGCAGCCCGGAGAAATCCGCTGCCTGCACGGTGTCGCCTGAGAGCGGATCGGTCGCGGCCGGCGAAAGAGCTCCACGAAAGACGACTCTTCCATCGCTGGAACGCCTGATCTCAAAGGTTTTGGCGGGGCTTGCGACCAGCGCGACCTTGGGTGCGCCATCAAGATACCCAACCTGGTCAAGCTTGATTGCTGGGGTTGGGTTCTCGGTCCCATAAAGCAGGAAGGCGGAGGAAAAAACCAGTCCCGTAATGCATAGGGAGAGTCCCCAGGAACGGCGGATACGAGGGTTTCGTGGGTCTCGATTCAATGATCGCGCCGTAACTTTCATTCGCTTCAGCCGCCAGGTCCGGGTGGAAAGACGGATCAGTCTCTCACATTTTTACGCGCCACGGCAACGAATTCCTTCACTCTTGCTGCGAGGGGCCGCAAATGTTCTTGTTGCACTTCAGTTGATTGGGCTATAATCGCGCTTCGCTTTCATGGGTAGAGAATTCGCCCTGCAAAAACGTTTCAGCTTGTTTTCCTGACTGGGCTGAGATTTTTTCTTCCGCCCCGGCTCCGGAAAGGAACCGAAGATGAAGTTTGGCTATTTCGACGATCGTAACCGCGAGTATGTGATCACCAGACCGGATACGCCGCTGCCCTGGATCAACTACCTTGGTTGCCAGGAATACTTCGGGATCATTTCCAACACGGCCGGGGGTTATTCTTTTTACCGCGACGCGCGATTACGGCGGCTTACGCGTTACCGGTACAACAACGCGCCATGGGATTCCGGCGGCCGCTACATTTATCTGCGCGACGAAGAGTCGGGCAGATTCTGGTCGCCGAGCTGGCAGCCGACACGGCACGCCGCCGAGGATTATTCCTGCCGCCACGGCATGGGCTACACCACCATCGGCTCCAAATTCGCCGGCATTGAAGCGCACACGCGCTACTTTGTTCCGCTCGATGAAAACCTCGAAATCTGGCAGCTCACGGTGACGAATCGACGCGCGACGCCGGCTCGGATCTCCGTCTTCGCCAGCATCGAGTTCTGCCTGTGGGACGCGCAGGACGACGCCACCAACTTCCAGCGAAATTACAACATCGGCGAGGTCGAGGTCGTAGATGGCGTCATCTATCACAAGACGGAGTACCGCGAGCGCCGCAATCACTTCGCTTTTTTCGCCTGCTCGGAACCAACAGCCGCCTTCGACACTGCGCGCGATGCCTTTCTGGGCCCCTACCGCGGCTGGGACAATCCCGCAGCCGTGGCCACCGGTCAACTGACCAACTCCATCGCGCATGGATGGGCGCCGATCGGCGCGCACCAGGTCAATCTCGACCTCGCCGCCGGAGAAACACGGCAGATCGTTTTCGTCCTCGGTTATCAGGAAAACCCGGTCGACCGGAAATTCGATCCGCCCGGAACGCAAATCATCAATAAGGAAAGGGCCAAACCGGTTATTGCGAAATACCTCAGCGCAAAAGAGGCGGACGCGGCTTTCGATCGCCTGCGTGCGCACTGGGATCAGCTGCTCGGCATATTCCAGGTGGATACGCCGGATGTGCACACGAATCGCATGGTGAACATCTGGAATGCGTACCAATGCATGGCGACATTCAATATGTCGCGCTCTGCCTCGTCGTTCGAGTCGGGCATCGGCCGCGGACTTGGGTTCCGCGACTCGAACCAGGACTTGCTGGGTTTTGTGCACATGGTACCGGCGCGAGCCAGGGAGCGCATCCTTGACCTGGCCTCCACGCAGCTCGACACCGGTGGCGCTTATCACCAATACCAGCCGCTCACCAAGCGCGGCAACAACGACATCGGCGGCGGATTCAATGACGATCCGCATTGGCTCATCCTCGGCGTCGCGGCCTACTTGAAGGAGACTGGCGACTGGAGCATCCTCGACGAGCCCGTGCCCTACGACAACAAGCCCGGCACCGAGGAGCCGCTCTACGAGCATCTGCATCGCAGCTTCCGTTACACGCTGGAACGGCTCGGGCCCCACGGGCTGCCGCTCATCGGCCGCGCGGATTGGAACGACTGCCTGAACCTGAACTGCTTCTCCGACACGCCCGGCAATTCATTCCAGACCACAACCAACCGGGATGGCAAGGTGGCCGAGTCGGTATTCATTGCCGGGCTTTTCGTGCACGCCTCGCACGAGCTTGCTGCGATTGCCAGCCGCCACGGCCGCGCGGACGACGCGAAGTGTTTTCTGACCGCGGCCGACCGAATGGAGCAGACGATTAAGATCCACGGTTGGGACGGTGACTGGTTTCTGCGCGCCTACGACAGCTTCGGCGAAAAGATCGGATCGAGAGAGCGCGAGGAAGGCAAGATCTTCATCGAGTCAAACGGTTTCTGTGTGCTGGCGGGCATCGGGCTCGACGACGGCAGGGCCGCCAAGGCTCTCGTTGCCGTGCGCGAGCACCTGGCCACAAAGCATGGGCTCGTGGTGCATCAGCCGGCGTACACCCGCTACTACCTGCACCTGGGCGAGATTTCTTCTTACCCGCCGGGCTACAAGGAGAACGCCGGCGTTTTCTGCCATGTGAATCCCTGGGTGATGATCGGCGAGACGCGGTTGGGCCACGGTGATGAGGCGTACGACTACTACCTGCGCATCAACCCTTCGGCGCGCGAAGAGATCAGCGAAGTTCACCGCTGCGAGCCTTACGTCTATGCGCAGATGATCGCCGGTAAAGACGCGCCGACATTCGGCGAGGCCAAGAACTCGTGGCTCACAGGAACAGCGGCGTGGAATTATTACGCGATCGCGCAGTGGATCCTGGGCGTGCGTCCTACTTATGATGGCCTCGAAATTGCTCCCGTGATTCCTGCCGGCTGGCCAGGATTTACCGCGACACGCATCTTTCGCGGAGTGACATATAAGATCGCCATTGAGCGCAAGGGCGCTGGGAACAGTGTCGCGCTGACCGTCGACGGAGCGCCGCTGAAAGGCAGCATCGTGCCTCCTCCCGCGGATGGCCGGAAAGAAGTTTCGATCTCGGCGGTTTTGAGCTAGCGTTGACCCCGCATCTTTGCGTTGACTAAGGAGCCGCTTTGTATTCTGCCAACGAAAAGCGCTACGACACTATGCAATACCGCCGATGCGGTCGCAGCGGCATTCGCCTGCCTGCTATCTCCCTCGGTCTGTGGCACAACTTCGGCGGCGTCGATGACTTCGAGAACTCCCGCGCCATGGTGCGCCGCGCATTCGATCTGGGCATTACCCACTTCGACCTGGCCAACAATTACGGACCTCCGCCGGGAAGCGCCGAAAGCAACTTCGGCGAGATCCTGCGCCTCGATCTCAAGCCCTATCGCGATGAGCTGATCATCAGTTCCAAGGCCGGCTACGACATGTGGCCGGGCCCGTATGGCAACTGGGGATCGCGAAAGTACTTGATCGCGAGTCTCGACCAGAGCCTGAAGCGCGTGGGCCTTGAGTACGTCGACATTTTCTACTCGCATCGTCCCGATCCGGAGACGCCCGTGGAAGAGACGATGTCGGCGCTCGATCAGGCGGTGCGTTCCGGCAAGGCTCTCTATGCCGGCATCTCCAACTACAACCCGGAGCAAACCGCCGCAGCCGTCAAGATTCTGCGCGGGCTCGGCACGCCATGCCTCATTCATCAGACCAAATACTCGATGTTCCAGCGCACTCCCGAGCTCGGCTTGCTCGATGTGCTGGGCAACGAAGGCGTTGGCGCCATCGCGTTTTGTCCACTGGCACAGGGCCTGCTTTCTGATCGTTATCTCAAGGGCATTCCCGCGGATGCTCGGGCCGCAAAGCCACATGGCTTTCTGAAGAGCCGCGACATCGACGAGGACAAGCTCGCCAAGGTCAGGTTATTGAGCGAGCTGGCGCGAGAGCGCGGGCAGTCGCTGGCGCAAATGGCTCTGGTGTGGGTGCTCCGCGACGGCCGCATGACCTCAGCGTTGATCGGCGCCAGCCGCGTGGAGCAGATCGAGCAGAACGTGGCCGCCCTCGCGGAGTTGGCCTTCACGGACAAGGACCTGGCACGCATCGATGCCATTCTGACCGACAGAGCGTAAGTGGTCCCCGGCCACATCGAATGGCTAGGCTTGGAGCCGATCCGAGCAGCCAGCCCGTCGATTCGCGGTCAAAAAACCCCGCTCATTTCGCAAGTCACAGCAGGACGAGTCTCGCGCTGGCTGGGGAACCGGAGCGCCCCGAAGTAGTTGATTACACTTTAGTAACACAACTATATGGTTATCTAAGTTCCATACTGACCCATAAATGGTTACCATCGTCCCACGGTAGCTTTATTTGGCAGGCAGCCGGAGCTTGACGCTCGCGTTCAAGGTTCCCCCCGAATTGCCGACATTTGTTTGTTATGGGCGGAAGAAACCAGCGAGTTCGGCTCCCCGGCGACATGTCGAATTGGGATTCGAGCGGAAAGAGGGGCTGGTTCCTCAAGGAGCATTTCACACCGTGAGTACAGCAGGTGTATCACCTAAATTCGAGACGAAGCAAGCCGACATCATTGGGACCAAACTCTTGTCGGTTGCCTTGATTGGCCCCAACGGGGAGCGACGTTCGGTCATGGCCAGGGCTCTTGCCCAAACTCGCCGGGCCAATGTCCGCGAATTCGATTCCTACCCGCCGAAACGCGAACACCTGCATGGATTGCTGGCATCGTTCGAAGTTGTCATCCTTGACCTGGATAGTGACCCGGATGTCGCTCTGGAATTAGTGGAAAGAGCCTGTACCGACGAAGCGGCGGCGATTATGGTCTATTCGGAGAAAACAGATCCGAAACTCGCCATTCGCTCCATGCGTGCAGGTGCTCGTGAGTTCCTCCTTCTGCCCCTTGAGCAAGGTGCTGTGGCGGAGGCTCTGGTTCGGACCACAGCCACCCCCCGCGAGAAGGCTCCTCCCGCTCGGAAATCCGCAGGAGGGTTGCACGTTTTTGTCGGGTCCAAAGGAGGATCCGGCGTTACGACGGTCGCCTGCAATGTTGCCATCGCCCTGGCGCAGAGTTCCGGCCGACGCATCCTGCTCATCGACCTCGCTCTTCCCATTGGAGACGCGGCACTGTGCCTGGGGATAACCGCGGGTTACTCGACAGAGGACGCACTTCGGAGTAGCGACAGGCTGGATGCGGGTTTTCTTCAGAATCTCCTGGTCAAGCACCGGTCTGGAGTATTCGTACTGGCGGCTCCCACCAATGTTCCCGACATTGATGTTTCTGAAGGCGCCATCGACAAGCTAATCGCGATCGCGCGGCGCGAATTCGATCATGTGATCGTGGATGTGGGATCGAGGATCGATGTGGCGGCCAAGGTTCTCTTCGAAGACGCCTCAACGATTTACCTGGTCACCCAGACCGGAATCTCCGAACTGCGGAATTCAAATCGCCTTATTTCGCAATTCTTCGCCGAAGGAGGCCCTAACCTGGAGATCGTAATCAACCGGTTTGAGTCTCGCTTCCTGGAACCGGCGAACGAAGATGTCATCGCCAAGGCTCTCGGCAGACCGGTGCGGTGGAAGATTCCCGATGATCAGGACGCCGCGCGGGCGCTCCAGTGCGGCGACTCCGGGCTTCCTGAGACACGCATTTCGCGCATAAGCCTGGATATGGCCGGCTCGATTACCGGACACCCGATTCGACAAGAAGACAAAAGGGATTTTGACGTTGGAGGTCTCGGTAGGAATATGCCCCAAGTAGACATTGGAAGATATGAAGCGGCGAGCGCCACGATTCTGGCTTCGACCGATGCGCGCACCACTCCAACCATCAAGTGGCCGGCGCCCGACCCGATTACCTACGGGAATAAGCTCACCTTCGACCAACTCAATGCCACGGCCTCGGTTGAGGGAACTTTGGTCTTCACACCCGGTCCAGGCTATGTGTTGCCGGTCGGAACACACTCGCTATGGGTCACGTTCACGCCGGCAGACTCCAGCGATTGCGCCCCGCTGCAGGCTTCAGTTTCAATCGTTGTGTCCAAGGCAACACCAGCGCTCTCCTGGCCAACTCCTGCCAAAATCGTCTACGGTACCGCATTAGACGACGCACAGCTCAACGCCTCGGCGTCGGTACCTGGAAGATTGGATTACTCTTCCGCGCCAGGCGAAGTGCTCCCTCCCGGAATGCATACAATCTCGGTAACCTTCACGCCCGCCGACGGCGCGAACTACACAACAGCAAAGGCTACCGTGTCTCTGCCTGTGGCCAAGGCAACGCCTGAAATCCAATGGCCGGCGCCCGATCCTGTTACTTACGGGACAAGGCTCAGCCCCTTGCAACTCTGTGCCATGGCATCGGTTCCAGGATCGTTCGAGTACATCCCTGGCTTAGGGGCGGTGCTTGCCGCTGGAGAGCACAAACTGTCCGTTACTTTCACCCCGGCAGATACGGTGGGCTACTCGTCATCGCGGACCGCCGTATCAGTGACCGTGGCCAAGGCAACTCCTGCCGTCACGTGGCCAACGCCGGATCCGATTGCCTACGGCGCCGCCCTCAGCGCCACTCAGCTCAATGCCAAAGCTTCAGTTCCGGGGTCTTTTGCTTTTGCACCCTCCGCGGGCGAGATACTTCCGCCGGGAGAGCATGAGCTCTCAGTAACATTCACTCCGACCGACACTTTGAATTACTCAAAGGTGCGTGCAGTCGTGTCGCTGACTGTCGCCGAAAAGGCGCCCACCCTCATCACCTGGCCGGGACCAGCCGCAATTTCTTATGGCACCGCGCTGAGCGCCGCTCAGCTGAATGCAACGGCATCGGTTCCGGGAACATTTACCTACACTCCTTCCGAAGGAAACGTACTCGCGCCCGGCAAATACACCCTCTCCGCGTCGTTCACTCCATCGGACACGGAAAAATACGCGATGGCGCAAGCCGAGGTCGAGCTTGAGGTGGAAGGATCGCCGCAAATTGCTTCTTTACCAACCGCAGCCGCTGAAACCCCGTCCGCGTGGACCTTCACTGCAACCAAGCCTGCAGCCGTGGATTCGGTACCGGCGGAAGGTTCAGGCGAGCGCGCCGCCACCGAGGCAAACCCGCGCGAAACGCGCACGTACAAAGGCGCTGTCTACGAGAAACGTGAGGATGGTCAATGGCATCTCCAGAAGAGCTAACTCCGCTGCTACCTGAAACGCTTCCCGAGGATTTCGGCGATTGGGATAGCGAAGCTTCTCCTGCGCCCTCTTTGTCTGTTAACTCTGATGAATGGGAAGCATGGGCAGCCGCTCATCCCTTCAGCGATACTCCAAAGCCGCTTGGGCAATCTCTTGACCGCGATGCCAAGGCGTCCCCGGCAGACAGGCCGCGTGTCGCGGGTTCAGCCCCGCCCGCACCGGAGGTTGTCAAGCAGGAAGTGGTCTTCAGCTATGGGAATAGCGAAGCATCTCCAAAGGCTAAGCCCGTCAACTCTCGCGAAGAATGGGAAGCATGGATAGAGTCTCATTCCTTCAGCGAGACTCCAAAGCCATTTGGGCAGTCCGCTGAGCGCAAAGCAATCTTGTCGCCCGTGCGCGAAGCAGGCTTGCCACCCCGCGAAGCAGGCTCGTCAATCCTCGAAGCAGGCTTGTCAGTCTTGGACAGGCCACGTGTTTCGGGTTCAGCCTCGCCCGCGCCGGTCCTTGTGAAGGAGCAAGAGTTGACCGGCAATTCGGCGGTTGGATCGCCCAGCCGCACTTCGCAAGGACCGGAGGCTAGCCGTACTACGACTGAGGTTTTCGCGGTGCAGGGTTTGCCAAACGCCGCTACGGCGGATGGAACGCGTAACCTGCCCAATCCCGCGGCGGCTTTGAAACGCGAAGCTGACGAGGTTCTCTTCCAGTGGTATTCATCGAAGGATATCGAAGTGAAGGCGGAGCAGGCGACGGCGCAGCAGAAGACGGCTAAAAAGAAGTGGATGATTGTTGCTGCCGCAAGCGCCAGTTCGATTCTGCTGCTCCTCATGATCCCGCTGTTCTATCACGGATCTATGTCCGTGGCGAAACCAGCTGCTCAGACTCTTCCGGTAGCAACCGATAATCAGCAGGTGGCGCAGGCGCCGAATCCGCCGGACAGCGAACCGCTAGCTCAGGATAAGCCGCTGCCAACTGCCCAAAATCAAGCCGCAAAGGAAAACCAGCCGGCCAGCCAACAGGTGGCAGCAAGTCCGTCAAAGGCGCCGACGAAACTGCAGGCGAAAGTCATGGACGATCAACTCACTGCGCCGGAACTCATTCCGCAAGGCACTGAGAAGCAAAGCGAGGAAGATGCGCCACCCCCTGTGAGCCTTGACGCGGCCGGTGCGGATGGTCTGGGCCAACGCGGTGCGAATGTCAGCGTCTTCAATGGGCGCGCACTGCCCGCCGTTAAAGTTGTGTCTTCCAAACCGATTGTCGTTTCATCCGGCGTCGCAACTGGAATGCTCATTCAGAAGACACCGCCCATTTATCCGCCCATTGCTAAAGCAGCCCGCATGGCCGGCACCGTGGAGCTGCGCGCCACGATTTCAAAGAACGGATCGATCAGGGATTTGCACGTTGTGAAAGGGCCGGCCATGTTGCAGCAGGCCGCCGTCGACGCCGTGCGCACCTGGCGCTACAAGCCGTACAGGCTCAATAATGAGCCGGTAGATGTTGAAACAACCATAGACGTGGTTTTCTCCCTTGCCGGATGATCTACTGAAGCGCTAACGGCTCGCTGGCAGCGCTTTCCATCGCACCGGGGTTAAGAGCCGGCTCGCGGGACATCGGCTTTGGCGATTGCGTCAGCCACGTCCGCTTCGCGCCGATCTAAAGCGCAGCGCACCAATCTTCCACGGCCCTCCATCTTCTCTTATTTGTTTGCATTTCCGTGCAAATGTGAGCCTGAACACACTCGCGGCCATCGAAGAATTTCGTTCTGCACCAACTCTGGTGAAATTCACATATTTACTTGACTTTTGCACTTGCATCCACAGATTCAGTGGACGTACTGTCACAACAACTGATGAGCCTGTAGGGCATCGGGAGTTGGTCGCCGGAACGGTTGGTGGAACGAAAGGCCGATGAGAATCGGAAAATCGCCGCCAGCCCAGCCAGAGGGTGAAACCTGGGGCGAAAGCCCGAGAGGGATCGCTGGCTGCGCCAGAGATTACAAAGGCCGACGCAAGTCGGAAGTTGTCAAGCTGGCAGATCCGGAAGGTACGCGAACCGGCGGAAATTGAATACTCATCGACGGCTCTGCCGGCGATGCAAGGTTCGGTTGAAGTTAGGGGCGTATCAAAAGCCCAGCCGGAGGTAGAGACGCCAGGCGCAAGCCGGGCGAATTGAAACCGGTGAAGCCGGAGGGTGGAACAGCCGATGCGAGTCGGAGGTTCGCCGCCGGTGTGGCAAAGGGGGCAACAGCCAGCGCGAGCTGGAGGTTGCAGCAGCGGACGGCGCAAGCTTGAAGCTGCAACAACAGACGGCGAAAGCCGGAAGTTGTTCTGCCAGCCGAGCTAATGGATCAGAATCCGGTGTGAGTCGGCAGTTGATCGCCGGCCTTGCCGGTGGAGGGGTCGTTCGGCGCAAGCCGGATGGATTGCCATCGGTCGATCGGAAGCGCGCAACAGCCGATGCGAGTCGGAGGTTAGCCACCGGTCGAGCTGAGCGGAACCACGTCGATCCGAGCCGGGGAAGTCGGCCACCGGTCGAGCCGGAGTGCGGGGCAGTAGGCGCAAGCCGAAAGTTCCGTGCCGGCGCAGCCAGAGGAGGGAGCGGCAGCGAAAGCTGCAGGTTCGCCGCTGGGGGAGCCGGAGGACGCGACAGCCGGTTGTACTACGCGACCATCAAGATTGAAACGCCAGAGGCTTCGGTCTCTGGCGTTTTCAATTTGTGCGTAGTTTTTTCCCGCTTAGACCATCCGCCGCTACTGCTCACCGGCGCCGAAACCCGTCAGCTCTGCCGTCGAGCTACCGTTGCTATGGTTCGTGAGTTACCGCAACCCAACCAGTCTCGCCGTTGCCTCCCGGAACCGTAAGAATGTCAAACGGAACGCCGGAAACAAAACCGCCATGGATTGGAATTGGATCAGTGGTGTAACCGTGATCGCGGTAGTTGATTTGCACCGTTAGACCATTCTGCACGCCGATATTGATGATCACCGGTGTTCCGTCTGGATAAGGGATATTCGATCCCGGTGTCGCAAAGAGTGAGTACCAGACATTGGGAGTCACAGGGCCGGCGGCACAGAAGACCGAAACATCTGAGAATGTCTCCGTACTTGTATCCAGCACCAGCGAGCCCCCAGCTAAAACATTTCCGTGTGCGAAGAAACTCAGGCGAATTCTGCTCATGATGTCCTCCTCTGCATGACCTTAGTATCGCGCGCATCACCGCTCGTCAATCAATCCAGTCCGCAAATATGTTATCCATTCACAATTGAGATTGTGTTCAGCAGCCGAACCCGGCGCGCGCGGGCGGGGTAAGCGGATTCGCCGGCAGGCAAACCGTGCTCAGCGTAAGACCCGAGCCTTGGGCTCAGCCCCTCACCAGCGGCAGTCCCGCGCGCTTCGCGATCATTCGGGCAACCCTCTTTGGCCGATAGAAGGCGTGTGAAGTGAAGGTCACCGTGCTGGTGTCCGTTCCCAGAACGATGAATTTTTGCGCATTCGGGATCCGCTTATAGCGCACGGCCTCGATCCCGTTCCACGGCATAAACACCTCTTTTTGGTCGTTGGTGTCGCCGAGTTTGAAGTGCACCCCGTAGTTGTCGAGCAGAACCGCGCAATGCGCCATCAGTTTCCCTTGCCGCCACAGGAAGACCTGCGACATGGCCATCAGCCACGCTCCCAGCACCCACAACGCGCCGGCCGCGAACCTCTCCAGATTCATCGCGCTCAATGGAAATAGATTCGTGAGGGCGAGAAACCCCATGCTTAGGGAGAGGATCAGCGAGGCGACGCTGCCGGTATAGGTGAGAAAAATCAGGACCCGGTTGTTGCGCAGCAGCATCGGGCGCGCGCCAGGCAAATCAATGTGTCGGCTGACCCCAGTGGCTGGCGCCAGAATCTGTTCTTGAGATTCGTACACAAACCCTCCTCCACGATGGCATCGTTCGGCCTGCAGGGGAATGCAGCCTTGCTGATCGTCCCTCGTGCATCTCTTCAATTCGTCGAGCCGGTTGCCAGGCATTTCGCGCCCTCGGCGCGCAGCTTGATTGTCCATCCGGATCGCAAACAGGGAAGCCCCGGGTGGAAGCACTTGCGAGGGGCAACGACGGCAGATATGAAACTTTACATCAACAATGAATCAAATTCGCGGCCGTTTTTTGTGGAATTCTCGTCCTTTCGCCGGTCATTCGCTGCGGATTTTGTCGGCTGAACTACACCAGCTCAAGGCGAATATGAAGATCGGTCTGAAGCTCTGCCCGGCATATCTCGATTCCCGCCCAGATCTGAGGCGTCGCTTGAGGCAGCCTTCGCACGGGCTGTGCAACTAGGTCGAATTCAGATGAACTGAAGCAGTGGGGCAATGAGTGCTGAGCTTCTGCTCGAGCACGGCCATTCGTAATTTCGATCGAAGTAGTTCCGTTGAACGATTCAAAAACCAACATCAGTCGAGCCGGTTGATCCATCGCGGCGGTGGCCTTCAACAGGTACCTGCCAGTGAGAATCCACGGCATGTACGCTCCGTTCGAGAACATGCCCTCGTCGCCGAACCACGTTTCCGGCGTAGCCGCGAGCAGTCGCCGATAGCGCCGGTCAAAGTTGGTGCGTTTGAACAAGTACGCCACCGCCACGAGCAGGATGATAAAACCCGTCAAACCGCCCACGATGATTTCGTTCTCTTTGAGGCTTGCGCCGGTAAACAGAGCGCCCAACACGAAAAGCCCCACGCACAACAAGACGAACAGCGAAACACCCTTCCAGCTCCACGGGCCCTCCTGGGCCATCTCCCACTCGCGTTGATTCGCCGCCCATTGCGCCCATTTCTCCTGCGTGTATTGCCAGTGCGCCCATGGATTGGCGATCACCGCCGACATGCCGCGGTCGTTTCGCCGCGCCATCATGTAGCCGATCGACAGCATGGGGCCGCACAAGAACAGCACAAACCCGCCCAGGGCCACTGGCAGCCATTTCCAGGTAGATGATGGAAGCACCAGGGAAACGGCTGTGTTGATGAGCAGGAAGACTACGAGACGCCAAATCCACTGGTAGACCTTGTGTCGATTGAAGCTGACCAGCCGGGCCGACGGAGGCAGCGCGGCAACATGTGCGTCGGTGATGCGGACAATAAAAATACTTGCTCCGCACGCCACGGCCATCAAGGCCACGAAACCTGCAATTCCTTGCGCAACCGGTGACCGGCTCACCGTGCCATTCACAATCACATATGCGGTGCCCGCAACAACCGCGACGATCAGCAGAAACCCGCCCACCAGTTTCAATGTGGTCTTGACGGAATAGAGCGGGCTCTTTCGCCATCCGGCGAAAGCGCCGGCGATGGTGAGAAAGCAGAAGATCAGCAGAGCAATTTGCATCGTGTGTGCCTGGCGCGGATTCGGAGGCGATCAGGCTTCTTGTATAGCAAGACCTGTGCGCTCGGCAATCAGGCGAGCGACTTTCTTGGGACGGAAAAACGTGTACGACGAGAATCTCGCTTCACTTCCGTCTCTTCCTTGCACGTAGTACTGCTGCGCATTGCCCACGCGCTTGTGCCTGATCGCGGCGATCTGATCCCAGGCTAGAAATAGATCGGAAGGTTTCTTCTTCGTGCCCAGGTTGAAATTCACACCCCTGCTATCCAGCGTGACTCTGTAACCTGCCATGGCGCGGGACAGTGTCCACAACCACGGGCAACCATAACCGAAAGCAAACGCGCCAAAACCCCACCAGAAGGCGTTATACAAATTCCCGCCGCTGAGGCCGCCGCCCGAAGAAAGAACCGAAAACACCATCAGCACCATGCAGACCGCAAAGAAAGCGGCGATAATGCTGAAGATCATAGTCACTCCAATAAGGAGCCGGCTATTGTGCAACACCATCGGGTTGGCGCGATTCATTTCGATCTGGGAAGTGATGCCTGCACCCGGCCCTGAAGCCGGATACCCTGAAGTACCCATAACGCAATCTCCTCGATTGACTCATTGTGGCCGGTCAGTTCTTGACTGGTGCGGCGAAAGTCCTTCACGCCCGCAACTGCTGGATCGTACTTGTAGATATTCTCGCCTGTCTGGTCAGTATCGTGCGCACTCTTTCAGGGCCTCCTTTTTGGACGGCCCCGGAGTGGCAATTGTACGCGACACACCGGCCCTTGAGATGTCTTTTGCGCTCTCCCCGCCCCGCTCGCACATAATAAAGACAGCAAGACTTGCGGCGCGACACAAGCCGGAAAGGACTCTAGCCCCTGACCTCCCAGGAAACAATCCTCGATCAGTTCAGCCTCAAAGGAAAATCCGCACTCGTCACGGGCTCGTCCCGCGGATTGGGCGCTGCTATCGCAGTCGCTTTTGCTGAGGCCGGCGCCAACGTTGCCGTCCACGGCTCCAGCGCCGCTCCCACAGCCGCACAGCAAAAGCTGCTCGGCCTTGGTGTCCGCTCCATCGCGCTTGTTGGCGACGTTGGCGACGCGGCCGTCTGCGCGCGCCTCGTAGAAGAAACCGTCCAGCAACTCGGCGCCATCGATATATTAGTCAACAACGCAGGCATCATTCGCCGCGCGCCCGCCGCCGATCATTCCGAAGATGACTGGAAGGCGGTCATCGACGTTGATCTCACCAGCGTTTTTCGCCTCACCCAACACGCCGGCCGCCACATGCTCGCGCGCGGCTCGGGCAAAATCATCAACATCGCCTCGCTGCTCAGCTTTCAGGGCGGAATTCTGGTTCCTTCCTACGCCGCGGCAAAGGGCGGTGTCGGCCAGCTCACCAAGGCCTTCGCCAACGAGTGGGCTTCGAAAGGCGTCAACGTCAACGCCATCGCGCCGGGCTATATGGATACGGACAACACCGAGGCGCTGCGCAATAATCCGGAGCGCGCCCGGCAGATTCTCGAGCGCATTCCCGCTGGCCGCTGGGGCAAGCCTGAAGACCTGGCCGGCGCTGCCGTCTTTCTTGCCTCCGCGGCCAGCAATTTCGTCCACGGTCACATCCTCGTAGTGGACGGAGGCTGGCTCAACCGGTGATCCTATCCATTGCGGTTCCCCGCCCACGCGACGGCTGCCCATGAGACAAACCCCCATGAGACAAAATCGATGAGCGAATCCGGAGTCATTTACGCGGCCACCAACGCAACCAGGACCACCACCCCCGAGCCGGGCATGATCCGACAGATCCTCGCCTACAATCCGCACCTCATGCTTGTGCGTCACACCTTTGAGAAGGGTTGGAAGGGCGCGCGCCACAGCCATCTCCATCATCAAATGGTTTATGTAGTGCGCGGACACATCCTCTTTCAAGCTGAAGGCAAAAACTGGGAGATGCGCGCCGGTGACAGCATCGTCGTCGAAGGCGGCATCGAGCACGAGGCCTCAGCCGTCGATGCTTCCGAGGTTCTAGACGTCTTTACCCCTTACCGCAAGGAATATGCATAATCTGCGGCTGCTTTCTTTTGCTGCCTGGTCTGCCCCCATCGGGCTTTGGAGGTTTTTTTTGAGAATGACGACGAAATTTCGTTGGCTCTTGTCACTCGCGATCGCAGGCGTTTGCTCGGCAACCTTGATCGCCCAGCCGCCCCCGCCAGCTTCCGGCATTACAGGCATTGCGCACATTGCCTTCCGCGTCAGCGACCTCAATCGCGAAATCGCCTTCCTCGGCAAGCTCGGCTACCAGGAGTCCTTCGCCATGACCAATGCCGGCAAAACCACCGAGGCCTTCATCAAAATTAACGACCGCCAGTTCATCGAGCTATATCCTCAGGCCGATCCCTCGCAGCCTCTCGGCTGGATGCACGTTTGCTTTGAGGCCGGCGACCTGAACGTGCTGCAGCATTACTACGCCTCCGAAGGGCTCAACCCCTCGCCCGTCCGCAAGGCCGCGGCGGGCAATCTCATTTCTTCCTTCAACGATCCCGAAGGCCGCGTCACTGAATTCACGCAGTACATGCCCGGCTCGCGCCACACCCTCGACATTGGCCAGCACCTCGGCGCCGCCCGCGTATCCGCTGAGCTGATGGGAATCGATCTGCCCGTAAGAGAAGGCGCCGCGATGAAGGAGTTCTATACCGACCTCGGGTTCGAAGCCGAAAACACGAACGGCAACGTGCGCCTCACCACCCCCGGGGCGCCTGACCTGCACATTGAGCTGCGTGCTGCCGCTCCCGGCGCGAATCCGGAGTTTCTCTTCCTCGTTCCGGACGCCAAAAAAGCATATGAAGCGCTGGAGTACGCGGGCGCCAACGCGCAACGCAACGGCGGACTCGTCTTCGCCCGCGATCCCGACGGAAACCTCTTCGTCTTTCTTGCAACCGGTCGTTGACGAGCAGAAGGAGAGCATTCTTTCCATGAAGCGCAAGAGCCGATAGCAAGCGGTCCCGCGCTCAGTGGATGGTCTTCGACTTCCGCTGCATGTAATCCATCATCACGTACTGGCCCAGCGTCGCGGGCGTGGTGAAGTACGCCTTGCCCCGGCACATCTCCGAAACTCTGTGCACGAACTGCACCAGCCCGTAATCCTGCGCCAGCATGAACGTATTGATCATTACGTTTGACCGCTTGCAGCGCGCCACTTCTTCCAGCGTCTCGCTCACCACCAGAGGGTCCAGTCCATAGGCGTTCTTGTAAATTCGTCCGTCCGGCAGTGTTAGCGCGGAGGGCTTTCCATCCGTGATCATCACAATCTGCTTCATGTCTTTGCGCTGCCGCGAAAGTACGCGCTGCGCCACGCGCAGGCCCTCGCGCGTATTGGTGTGCCACGGGCCCACCTTCACCCGCGCCAGGTGCGACACCGGCATCTCCTCGGCCGAATCGTGAAACAGCACCAGCGACAACGAGTCGCCGGGGTACTGCGTGCGGATCAAATGCGACAGAGCCATCGCCACGCGCTTGGCCGGTGTAAACCGGTCTTCGC
>JBEKWT010000020.1:0-21457 GCA_049512795.1 Occallatibacter sp. | reverse complement strand
GTCGAGCTTGTCCATCAGCAGCGAGCCGAGGCTCTCGAGAATCCCTTGATTGCCATTGCCGCCGACGACAAGAATTTTGGGCACGAACGCGACGTTGCCGACCGAGAGCGCCTTGATGGCATTGACGAGAGCGGTGGGCCCTTTGCCGAGCGCTCCGACCTGGCGCTCATAGGCCTCGGCGTTGGCAAGGCCGACCGCGCGAACTTCGGCTCCGCGGGCGGTTCCGGTCTGCTCAATGAAGGCGGCTTCGCCCTGGGCCTCCTTCATCCTGGCCTCGGTACGGTTGGTTTGAATGTCGACGCCGACCTTTGACTTGGCGAGATCGACCTGCATGTCGGCAGTGCCGCGCGCCTTCTCCGTCTCGATGCGCTGGTCCTGGGCCTGGCGCTGCATCTTGAAGGTTTCCACTTCCTGATGCGCGACTTCACGCTGGGTGAGGACGGTGACCAACTGCTCGGGGTATACGACGTCCTGGATATAAACTCCGCGCGTCTCGATTTCATACTCGGCGAGCTTGCTCTGGATGTAGTTGAAGGCCTGTTCCTGGACGCTCTGGCGCGTCTGGATGAAGGTGATCGCTTCCATGCCGCCGATCTTGTCGCGAAAGAGGTTGCCGACGGCAGCCTGCAGAACTTCGTTGACGAGGTTTTCCATGGAGCCAACCATGGAGATGACGCGAGGAGCTTTGGTATCGGGAACGTGAATGAGAACCTGGAGATCGATGCTGAAGACGAAGCCTTCGTTGCTCTTTGCAATGATCGGCTCAAGGCGCGCGTCGAGGCCGTGAGCACCGGTGACGTCCTTGGCCCAATCGAGCTTGAGGATCGAGGTTAGAACGAGCTTGGCGTCGTAGATGCGGGGATTGATGGGATATTTTCCAGTCCGGAGCGCCTCCTGCCAGATGCCCTGATGGCCGGGGCGCACGAGCGAGCCGAATTTGAAGTTTGCGCCGGATGTGTCCTGCGTGGGCAATCCGACATACGCCTTGATGACGGCGACCTGACCCTGTTCGACGACGAGCATGGGAACCTGCTCCACGCGGACGAGAAACGGATTGAGGTTGTATGCGCCGTAAAGCAGCGGATCGTGCTGGAGACCGATTTTTCCGCCAGCCTGAAGGAACCTCTGAAAGTCCTGATAGTTGTTGTGCTGATCGTTCTTGCTGCCGAGGATCAGCGCCATCAGTTCAAAGTCGGTGATGCCGGGTTTGGCTTCAAACTCACTGACGTCTTTAAATTCGCCGAGGCGGCTGGCAATTGCGCCGGCGGGCAGGGGCTCGCCGTCCAATGCGGTGACGACTCCGATCATGTCGAGGACCTTGCCGCTTTCGGTGGTCGGCCTGGGCGCTATGCGCGTGACGTCGAGCTGCCAATCTTCGAGGCCGAAGGCGCGGAAGTCCAGCTTGTTGCCGCGGGCGAGCCTGCTGTACTCATCGGACACCGGCAGGCCGAAGACCTGCGGCTTGGTGATGACCAGAAAAGCTACCGGGTGAATCGGCGCGAGAGTGCCGGGAGAAAGAACGGGCCGTTGAACGCCCTTTTCGCCGTTCTTCAAAACAAAGGTGCGAAAGTCAGTGAAGTTGCCGAAAGCCGGGTCGTAGCGGGCCGATTTGGCGCCGATGGGCGTGGGCTTGCCAACCTGCGCGATGACGACGCCAATTTGTCCCGCGGGCACCTGAACCCAGGGATGCTTTGTGACCGTATAGAAGGGCTTGAACTTGAAGCGCAGGCCAGGCATGAGGAGGTCCGCCTGGTAACCGGCTTCACCCATAAAGGCCACGGGGTTGTCGCCGGGCAGCTTCTTCCCAATTCTTTTTCGTACCAGTCCGATTTGGGTGGGGCCGATGCTGTAGACGGACGCGAGGGCAGTGGCGAGCACGAAGAACAACACCAACAGTATGAGAAGAAGCAGGATCAGGGTCATGACGGTACCTTCTGACAGCGTGCAGCTCCGATCGTCTCGGCTGAGTCGCTTGAATTGTACCGCTGTCGGAGATTTTGCGCGGCCGTGCGCATTTTCGGGGCCGGGACTCCGGGCAAATTCCTGATCTTGCGTTCCCCACGCTGAAGCGCGGGGCTAACAAACGCTGCGCCTACGGCGCGGGGTGTGCGACCGGTGCGCGGGGACCGTGTGCTGGCGGTGGATCACTGCGGGCGGCGGCGGAGCTCGAAGTCGACGACGCGGAGCATTTCGGCTTCGGGGGCGGGCTTGCCGGTCCAGATTTCGAACTGGCGTGCTCCCTGCTGGACAAACATTTCAAGACCGGAGATGACGGCGAGGCCGCGCGCTTTGGCCAGCTTGAGGAGCGGAGTTTCGAGCGGGGTGTAGACCAGGTCGAAGACGAGCGAAGCGTTGAGCTCATTTTCTTTCAAGGGCAACTGCTGCTTGATGCCGGTCATGCCGCAGGGCGTGGCGTTGATGATGGCGTCAAAGCGCTGCTTGGCGAGCATGCTCTGGCCAAGGACGTGCGCTTTGGCCTTGCGGGCCAGAGCAGCGGCCTTCTCGTGGGTGCGGTTAACGACGAAGACATCCGCACCTTGCTCGACGAGGCCGAAGACCGCTGCACGCGCAGCGCCACCAGCGCCGAGGACGAGAATGCGCGCGCCCTGGAGGCGCATGCGGCGCTCGAGCGGACGAATGATGCCGGCAACATCGGTATTGAAGCCGTAGAGCTTGCCGTCAGCGCCGGTGCGCAGGGTGTTGCAGGCACCGATTCGGCCGGTGAGCGGATCCATGTTGGCGAGGTGCGGCAGGACCTCCTGCTTGAGCGGCATGGTGACGGCGACACCGTCGAGAGGCAGGTCGCGGACGACGGTGAGCAGGTCGTCGAGAGACTTTACCTTGAGGGGAAGCATGACGGCATTGACGTTTTCGCGGCGGAAGGCCGTGGAGTGCATGAGTGGAGAGAGAGAGTGGGCGATGGGATTGCCGGCGACAGCGAAGATGCGGGTGGCCTGGTCGAGCTGATCGAGGCGATAGAGATCGAGCAGGGTGCGCGCGGGGATTTGGCCCGCGGCAGTCTCGGCGCCATCGGAAGAGGAGGCAAAGGTGAAGGCGGCCCCGGCACGCGGACTCAAGATCCGGCTGATGAGGCCCTCCTCGCCCATGGCGATGCCGATGACCTGGGCATTGAGGGACTGATCCTCAATCATCTGCAGGACAGAGAGATTGTCGGCAAGATTGCGGGCGGTGGTGACGACTTTGACGAAGTCGGGCTCGTAGGCGTCGATGCGCTGGGCGGTTTGATTGAGGCCTTCGGGGCGGCGCGTGCGGGTGAAGTCGTGCGAACTGATCATGAGCGAGGCGCCGGCGGCGCGAAGAGCGGCGCGGAACTTGGCCAGTTGAGGCCGGGTGCACTGCTCGGCCGACTCGACCTCTAAATCGACAATATGGCAGCCGGTTTCAGCGGCTTTGAGGAGGATTTCGAGCTCGGAGTTGAGTGACCCGGTGAACTTGCCGCCGGAGGGCTTACGCCGGCAGGTGGCGATGGCGGTGATGTCGCGGCGACGAGCCAGCAAGGCCTTGATCTCGGGCAAAGCGGCGAGAGGCTTGGGCAGGGTGTCTAGACGGAACTCAATGAAAACAGAATCTTTAATAGCTTCGTCGGCGCGGGAGATGAGCTCAGCGACGGTGGCTCCCTGAACGGCGATGCACAGCTTGCCCATGCGCAGGCGCGGAAGCACCACAGCCGGCGTGGGCCGTGAATCGATCGTGCTGGAGACGGCAAGAGGCATTCTCTTCAATTGACGCATATTAAAGGGGTTTCGATGCTAAATGCAACCGGTAATGTGCAGATTGAGGGGGTATTTCGGTACCGAATCGGGGCGGGAAGGGGGGTGAGCCGGGGTGTGGGAGGGGGGTTCGGCCGGGCTGCGGTCAATTTTGGACCAGGCGGCGGCCGGGTTTGAACCAGGCTGCGGGCAGTTTGGGCCCGGCCTCGACCGGTTTGGGCCGCGACGCGGGCGTTGGAAAGGCGATCGCGGACGGTCGGCACTGGACGGTAGCCGGGTTCTCCAAGTGGAAGGGATGCGTGAAGGCGGCGCGGAACTGGCGTACCGATTCGAGTACTTTAAATAGTGAACGAGGCGATTTGCGGGAAAGAGCCGGCCGCACGAAGCAATCGGTCGCGGCACAAAATTAGCGCGGGGAGGATTCGGAGATGGAGATCAAGAGAAGCGGCAGCCAGTCGTCAGGCAAGGGACCGGCAGATTGGTTCACAGGAACGGTGCGGATCGATCCGCTGTTTCAAGCGCCGGAGCCGGCATTTGTGCAAGGCGCGAGCGTCACCTTTGAGCCGGGCGCGCGAACTGCATGGCACACGCATCCGCTGGGACAGACCCTGATCGTCACTTCGGGATGCGGCCGTGCGCAGCGCTGGGGTGGCGAGATCGAGGAGATTCGCCCCGGCGACGTGGTGTGGTTTTCGCCGGGCGAGAAGCACTGGCACGGCGCCGGCCCGACGACGGCCATGACGCACATCGCCATCCAGGAAAAGCTCGACGGGAAAGTGGTCGACTGGATGGAGCATGTGACGGACGAGCAATACAAGAATCGATAGAAAAGGGCTGATGAAGTGCGGGATTGAAGAGAAGTGCGTGAGACAGCCGCGGCGGACGAGTTGGCAAGTCAGCCAGCGACGCGCGGGTGAGCGAGCGGCAGTGCTACTCCCAGGTCCGAAAACCCGGACATGGGGCACCCAGCCTGAGGAAAACCAACAGATGAATTCGCTCCCGCGCCGGTGCGAAAACGGCGTAGGATCGTGAGCAGCCAGCCCTCCTCCCGAAATGCGGAAAGGACGTGCCATGCGCAAGTGGGGCATCGTCATCAGCGTGTTTTATGCAGTGATTGTTGTGGGTTTGCTGGCGCCCGCCGGGTTGCGCCTGGCGATGGCGGGATCAGACGCTCCTTTTTTTAAGACCCTGGGCGAAATGTATACGGAGTGGCTGGTGTGGGCGGCGATTTTTGCCCTCATCGGTGGCCAGGCGATCCTGCTTTTTCTGTCGGTCGACACCTCGCAGAAGCGATTGAAGCCGCGGACCCATCTTGCAGTGTCGGTGGTCGCGGGGTCGATGCTTTTTGCGCTCCTTGCGTTCGCTGCAATCTCAGCGGGCGGAGCGGCTGTGGCCGGAGATAAGTTCATCGACTGGTTCTGGGATACCGAGATGGAGGTCGTGTGGGTTTTCCTGGCGTTCTGGCTGGTCTGGGGAGTTCTCTTCTATCTGTATTTCAGGAACTCCGCGGCGGTGACGACCCGCACTGTGTCGTGGCTGCTGAAGGGCAGCGTGCTGGAACTTTTGATTGCGGTGCCATGCCACGTTTGGGTGCGGCGGCGCGGCGATTGTTCGGCTCCGATGGCGACAAGCTTCGGCATCGTGACTGGGATTGCGGTAATGCTGCTGGCGTTTGGCCCGAGCGTTCTGCTGCTGTATAAGAAGCGGCTGGATGGCTACTCGGCGCGCAAATCAGCGTAAATCTGCCTATAGACGAAGTCGTGGCTTGAACCTAAGGCCGCAGTGTCTGCTGTCTTGGTTTGGCGCACAGCCATTCAGAATCGCCTTGTTAATCTAGAGCTTTGGAGGGTTCCGCAGCGATGGCGACAGAAATTGCAGTCGGTGAAAGCAAAACTTTGCACGCGTGGGAGGCGGGCGGCGCTCGATCGGCTACCGGGCTGACCGCATGGGTGAGCGCGCGGCTGGCTGCTCATGAGAGCGCATTGGCCGCGCTTCTCGCCGTCGAAGGCGAGCGCACGCCCGAGAATTCGTTGCTGCACTACGACAAGGCGATCCAGCATCTGAGCCTGGCCGGAGCGCAGGCGGGGATTCTGAATTCGGTGGCCGCCGATAAGGCCGTGCGCGACCAGGCTCAGATGGAGGCTCAGCGCGTAGCGATGGCGGGGAGCGCGCTGAGCCTGAACCGCGAAGTGTACGACGCGCTGACGGCGATCAAGCTGGACGGCGCGAGCGCGGCGACGAAACATTATGTGGAGCGCACGCTGCTCGGCTATCGCTTGTCCGGCGTGGATAAGGACCAGGCGACACGCGACCGATTACACGCGCTGCACGACAAGGCCACCGGCCTGTCGCTTGAGTTCGGGCGCAACATTCAGGAGGGCGGAAAGACAATTGAGGCGACGCCCGACGAGCTGGAAGGACTGCCCGCCGATTACATTGCGCGACATCCGCTGCAAATGGGCGAGGATGGCCGGGAACGCGTGACGCTGACGACCGATCCGCCGGACATGATGCCGGTGATGACGTTTGCGGCGAGCGCGGCGCTGCGGGAGCGCATGTTTCTCGCGTACAACACGAGGGCGTATCCAGCGAACCGGCAGATTTTGCTTGATCTTTTGGCGACGCGACAGGAGATTGCGACGATTCTCGGATTCCGTAGCTGGGCAGATCTTGCGACTGCCGACCAGATGATGAAGTCGGCGGCAAATGTGCGCGCATTTTTGGCGAAGCTCGATGAAGCCAGCCGCGACGGCGCGAAGCATGAGCACGCGCTGGTGCTCGAATTTGCGCGCGGGCGGCAGCCGGGGCTGAGGGAGATCGGTACTACGAGCCGCGGCTACTGGTACGAACAATTCCGGCGCGCGAAGTTCGATTTCGATTCGCAGTCGGTGCGGCCGTATTTTCCGTATGCGCGCGTGGAGGCGGGCGTGCTAAAGACCGCGGCGAAGCTTTTTAAAGTCGAATTCAGGCCGGCGAATGCGCCAGCGTGGGATCCGGCGGTTTCGGTCTTCGAGGTTTTCGATGGCGGGCGGCTGGTGGGGCGATTCTATCTCGACATGCATCCGCGCGAAGGCAAGGACAAGTGGTTCTCGGCAGCGCCTGTGGTGACGGGCGTGCGCGGGCGCACAATGCCTGAGGCTGCGCTGATTTGCAACTTCCCGGCTGGCGATGGGGACGATCCGGGGCTACTGCAGTACTCCGACGTGGTGACGTTTTTCCACGAGTTCGGCCATCTGATGCACGCGATTCTTGGCGGGCACACAGAGTGGGCGGGGCTCTCAGGGTTCGCGACGGAGGGCGACTTTATCGAGGTGCCGTCGCAGATGCTCGAGGAATTTTTCCGCGACGAAAAGCTGCTGCAGGCGTTCGCGCGGCACTACGAGACGGATGAAGTGCTGCCGGCGGAGCTGATTCGGACGATGAAACTCGCGGGTGCGTTCGGGCGCGCGGACTGGATCAGGACGCAGCTTTACTACACGACGCTCTCGCTCAACCTGCACGACGAAGATCCAGCGGGGATCGATCCCGATGTGGTGACGCGCGAGCTTTACAAGCAATTCCAGCCGTGGACGTGGCTTGAGGGGAACAAGATGTACGCGAGCTTCGGGCATCTGACCGGCTACTCGTCGAACTACTATACGTACGCATTCGACAAGGTGATTGCTCTGGATTTCTTCGGGCAGTTCGAGCAGGATAATTTGTTAGATTGCGAGGCGGGCACGCGCTATCGCAAGGCGGTGCTCGAACAGGGCGGGTCGAAGCCGGGAAGAGAGATGGTGCGGGATTTTCTGGGACGCGACGAGGAGTTTGCGGCGTTCAGCAAGTGGCTGAATGAGGAGTTTGAGGAAGCAGGGACCGAGGGACCAAGCCACCCCGGCCAGCAGAAATCGCTCGCCGGGGACCCCGGCAGGGACCGAGGGAACGAGAAAGCAACAACCTGAGGCTTTGGGTTTTTGTGACGGCGAAGGATTTCAAGCGGATTGCGTTGAGCCTCGAGGGTGCAGAGGAAGGCTCGCACATGGGCGCGGTGGATTTTCGCGTTGGCGGGCGGATTTTTGCAACGCTGGCTTCAGTCAAAGAGGGCTACGGAAATTTAATGCTCACGCCGGAGGTTCAAGCGGAGTTTCTGGCCGAGCGTCCAGATTTGTTTTTGCCGGTGCATGGCGGATGGGGACGCATGGGTGCGACGCACATCCGGCTTGTGGTCGCGGACGAGGATTCGCTGCGCGGGGCACTGCGTTCGGCGTGGAAGCTGCGGGTGGGAAAAAACAGCAAGTCAGCGAGTCAGCGGGCCAGCAACTCAGCGAAGCGTAAGTGAGCTGGCGGTCGCGCGATCTCAGGTCCCGGAATCGCGACCTGCGGCATCGATAATGAACCGCTCCACCAAGAGGCCAGGGCAGCCAAAGGGAAAAACACGGCGCTGCCGATCAACCGATGTTTTAGCGGCATATAGCCAAGCAACAGGAAGGAAAACCCATAGTAAAGAAAAATGATTTCTCCGGCGAGAGCCAATACATAGAAGGCGCGGCGCATCGAGTTGGAGACATCCATTTTCACTCTTTCCACTCAATCCGCAGCTGATGTGCCGGTTCTCAGGGCTTTGGCCCGTCACAGCATCTGCGCCAAGCGCGCATCAGGATGTTTTTGCGCCCGTAAAGCCGGCCAGGATCTGCGTCATCATGTCGTTCACGGTGCCGGGCGAGCTGGGCAGGAAGATGGTGCTCGCCTTGCCCGTAACGCCCACTTCGCGCAAGGTGTCGAAGTACTGCGTCATGAGAACCATCGCGATCACGTCTTTGGCGGTCGATCCCTCTACGGCGCCCTTGAACTCTTCGACGGACTGCTGCAGGCCCTTGATGATGGCCTGACGCTGGCGGGCGGTGCCGTCGCCCTGCAGCGCTTTCGATTCCGCTTCGGCTTCGGCTTGCTTCACCTTGAGGATCTTCTCGGCTTCGCCACGGGCCTGCGCCGCAATCTGCTCGCGCTGCGCGGCGTTGATGTCGTTCATGGCCGCCTTTACCTTTGCGTCTGGAACGATGTCGGTGACCAGCGCGCGCAGAATGTTGTAGCCGAAGGTGTCCATGACTTCGTCGAGGTCGCGCTTGACTGCGCCGGAGATCTGCTGCATCTGCTCGAAGGCTTCGTCGAGTGTGAGCGTGGGCACGTGGCCGAGGATGGAGTTGAAGACGTAGCTCTCGATCTGGCTCTGCGGGTTGCTCAGCTTGTAATAGGCGTCAAAGACTTTGGCTTCGACGACCTGATATTGCACGGAGACGGGGATGGTGACGAAGACGTTGTCCTTAGTTTTGGTTTCGACGTTGACGACGGCCTGGCGCACCTGCAGGTCGACAAGACGCACGGTTTCGCACCAGGGCAGCAGGAATTGCAGGCCGGGGCGCGCGACGCGGTTGAATTTTCCGAAGCGCTCCACCACGCCGGCCGAGTAGGTGCGCACCGTGTACATGGTTTTAAGAATCGTGACGAGCACGAAGATGGCGACGATGACGGCAACGATGAGGACGAAAACGACGACTCCGGAATTGTCCATGATGAACCTTTCTTACTGCGACGCTGGCGGGCTCCGGCGCGGGATGGTTCCGGCGCGGGAGCGGCAGGTTGGATTTAGATCTGGCCCGCGTTTTCGAGATGGAGGAATGATACCGCAAAGCAGGGACCAAGGGACCAAGGGAACGAGGGAACAAGGGAGCGGGGTTGCGGAGCTGGCGAAGTTGGCGAGCGCTACTTTTGCGCGGGAGGCTCGGCGTACTTGTTGTGGAAGAGGCGACGGTTGATGTCGGGCCAGAATTCCTTGAACCAGAAGGAAGCTGCGTCGATCCCGACGTCTTCTGCCCACTCGGATGCTGTGTTGCCGACGGAGCGTGAGGCAGAGGGGTAGTACAGGTTCGAAATGCCGGATGCCGCGCCGGCGCCGAAGATTTCGCTGATGTTGAAGACTTGGGCTCCGGAGTTTGAGCGGGTAATGACGGCACGGCTGAGGGCATAGCCCGTGCGCTTGACGAATCCGCCGTGGCCAAGGGTGTAGTAGCGCGAATCTTCGTGGGTGAGGGCAGGAAAGATGAACTCGACCATGTAGTTCTCGCTGGTTTGGTCGACGGCCGAATGCCAAAAGTAGCGTGCGTAACCGGCTGCGCCCTGATGGAACTCAGGAGTCGCGCGCTCTTTCATGTTGTAGCCGGCGATGACGGCAGGGATGAAGATCGAGGAGTAATCGAACGAATCCTCAGTGCAATCGATGAACTTTTCTTTGACGGTCTCTGGGGGCAGCTTTGTATCGGCGCTGACGGCGCGGAAGTTGGGGACGATGCCGAGGATGCGCTTGGTTTGCTGACCGGTTAAATCTCCCTGCGCAGGTTGCGCCGGTTGATTCTGCGGTGCAGACGCGTTGTTGCTGGGGGATTGTGCGGGAGTTGCGGTTGACTGGGAGGCCGAGTCGATTTCCGGATCTGCGGGCGCCGGATCTGCGGGTGCCGAAGCTTCGAGAACGGCTGGGCGAGGAGTGCCGGCTTCCGCCTGCTGCGCCGCCACGACGGCGCTGGAGTTGACGCCGACCAGTGCAACGAGAGACAGCCCAAATAAGGGAAGGCGCCTGGAGATTAATTTTCGAGAGCGAAACATCAAAGGGCGACTCATCGACAGAGGTCTCCTTTCAAGTTGGAGATCGACTATGGATGCTCTTATAGATGCTCTTTCACGAACAATGACTCGCGGCGAAATCGGCCAGCGTGCTATTTCGGGTTCTGGTCCTGCTGCGGCTGGTTCTGTTCCTGCTGCTTTTTCAGCTTTGCAGCGGCGTCCGCGGCGCGCGCCTGCGCATCGAGGCCATGCGTGGGATCTTTGCGGAAGAGTTTTCGGGAGATGTCGGGCCAGAACTCCTGGAGTACGCCGCCGAAGGTGCCCTCGAAGGTGACGATCAAACCATTGTTGATGGTTTGGCCCGCGCCTGCTGTTTGCGAGGGGTAATAGAGATTGGAGATGGCGCCGGCGATGATGTTGCCGCCGACGTTGGAGTAGTTGGGCTCCCATTTTCCGGTGTTGTCGTGCTTGCACATGAAGCTGGTGGCAACGGCATAGAGGAACCGGTGGCGAAAGGTGCCGTGGCCGAGACGGAAGTAGCGCGGATCCTGGTGCAGAAGAGCGGGCAGGAGGCCGTTGCCGATCATCGCGCCATCGAAAGCGTCGAGGTAAGCTGCGCCTGAGCGCTTAAAGTAGCCTTCCGGGCCCCAGCCGAAACCGGTGCCGTTGTCCTGCGCCTCAGAAAAACCCGCGACGACGAATGCGATCCCAAACGTATACGGATCGATGGCGGAACGAAAGGCGAGCCCAATTTTTTGGCTCGCGGTCATGGACGCTGCATCGCTGCGATAGGTGACATTGAATGAGGGCAGGATGCCCACGATGCGTTGCTTTTCCTGTTCTTTGATTTCCTCGGCAGCCTTGTCGTGCTGGCTCTGCTGCGTGGTGGGCGGCGTGGAGGCCTGGGGGCTGGAGCTGCTTTGCTGTGCGCTAGAGCTGCTTTGCGAGGAGCTGTTTTGCGGAGCGCCGACGGAACTGTTGGGCGAGGGAGCCGATCCGGTGGCGGGTTGCTGAGCGGTTTGCGTTTGCCCGGATTGGGGATCGACGGCAGCGGCTAGCTCGATTTGCGGAGTGGGGGCGTCAGGAATCGCGGAGGACGGGACAGAGTCAGTTGCGGGCGGTGCTGGGGCCGCCTCCTGCGCAAGCAGGCTGTATGAAGTTCCGAGAAGGGCCACCCCGAAAACGAGCCGCGCTGCAGCTCCAACAAAACCTGATTGCATTCATTCACCTGTCTTGAGAGTCGGCGTCCGCCGGCGCGAACTGCCGAAAAGGCAAATCGGTTCGGGGGAGAAAGCCGCTCGGATCTATTGCTCTTGCCGCAGCGCTCTCTTCTGCCGCAGCGCCCTGTTCTGACGCAGCGGCGATTCAAAGCCAGCTATTGATTCCCGCAAAATAAATGTCCTTCCGCCGTCCCTACGGGACTCCAGGGTCAATCTGTGAAATCCGCTTCCCCACGCTGAAGCGCGGGGCTAGCAAACACTGCGCCTTCGGCGCGCTTATCAGGACATTCTTATGCAGTCATCAATAACCGCCTGTTTAATTATCGACGGTTTCATTAGGTTAGACGCATTGGTGCGCCCGCTGGACACAGAAATGTTCCATTCCCGGCACCCCAGAAGCCGTTGAAACCCAAGGAGAATTGGCGAATTGCGGCTTTCAATTCGGGCTTTTTCTAATTCGCCTTAAGGATTCCTGGCGGCTTGCGCCTCGAAGTCGATAAATCCGCGCTGGGGATCGGTGTTGACGAGCTTAACGGTGACTCTGTCACCAACGTCAAGGCCCTTGCCGCCGCGCACCACCATGCCTTCAACGTGCGGATCGATTGTGCGGACGAAGGTGCCCTTTTCCGACGCGCCAGTGACAATGGCCTGATAGCTCTGGCCAATATGCGGGTGCAGCACGACGGCGGCGATGCGCTTTTGCATCTCGCGCTCCACTTTGCGGGCGGCGTCCTCCATCTGGGTGCATCGCTGCGCGATGGCGTTGAGGTCGTCTTCTGAATAGGGCGCCGTGGCGTGCGCGAGCTGTGCCTTCAGGAGGCGCTGCGTGACCACGTCGGGGAAGCGGCGGTTGGGCGCGGTGGAGTGCGTGTAGTCCCGGACGGCGAGGCCGAAGTGTCCGGGCGATGGTGCGTTGGGCTTGATGAGCACATATTCGCCGGGGCCCATGAGCTTGATCACGGCGAGCGAGAGATCGGGAAAGTGGTCGGGGTCCTTCTGCTTTTGGGTGAGGAGGAATTCGTTCAGGGCCTTCGAGTCGGGATCTGCGGGCAGCGTGGTGCCCTTTTGCGCGGCCAGCTCGACGATGCGGTCCCAGCGCTTGGGGACGCGCACAATGCGGCGGATGGATGCCACGCCCGCGCTTTCAAAGGTGCGCGCGACGACGCCGTTGGCCGCCACCATGAACTCTTCAATGAGCGACGTGGCGCGGTTCTTTACGATGGGAGCGATTCCAATGACCTCGTCGGTAACCAACACCGGCTGCGTCTCGATGGTGTCGAATTCGAGCGCGCCATGCTGGAAGCGGCCGCCTTCCATGCGCTGCGCGGCCGTGTCCTGCAGCTTGAGCTGCGCGGCCAGATCGGAGCTGGCGGCAACCTTTGCCGGCGGCGCAGCTTTGCCGTCAAGCCACGCGCCGATGCCCGGGTAAGCGAGCTGCGCGCGATTGCGCACCAGCGCGCGGTATGCTTTTTCGTCGGAAGCGGTTCCATTGGCGTCGATCGAATACTCGACCACAATGGCCGCGCGGTCCTGATTCTCGTTCAGCGAGGTGATGCCTTCGGAGAGCTCTGTGGGCAGCATGGGAAAGATGGTTACGCCGGTGTAAACAGAGGTGGTCTCAAACTGTGCGTGCTTGTCGATCGCCGTGCCCCGCTTGACGCGCGAATCTACATCCGCAACTCCCACCAGCACGCGAATGCGGCCGTCAGGCAACTGCTCTGCGCACTCGATCTGGTCGAGATCTTTCGAGGTGTCGTTGTCAATGGAGGACCAGAGCAGATTGCGCAGGTCAGTGAGGCCATCGGCGGGGGGAACGGCGGGCTGCGCTTCGATGGCGGCGAGTTCGGTGCCGGTCGCGGGAGGGAAATCAGGCTGAAAACCGTGCTCGATCATGGAAGCGTGAGCTGCAGCCACAAGATTGAATTGGACGGGATGATTGGAATGCATGAAGGATCGTGCTCCTACGTTGTGCGCAGGCGGTATTTTCGCGCGACATGCCAGCCTAACATGCTGCAGGCACTTGCTGCCCTGCTCGGTAGTGGGCTACTTCGATACCCGCTGCCCAGGAGGGGTGGACACGACCGAGACGGCGATGGCCCACGAGTTGCGGATAGCAATCGCAAGCAGAGACAGCATACCGGCAGCCACCAAGGTGAGGCCGCGTTGGGGGACGTAAAGAGCCAAGACGCCGCCCCCTGCAAGAAGCGAATAAGCGGCAAGTGGAAAAGCCGCGTAAGCTATCCAGTCACGCTGATCGTAGTAACTCTTCCTGACACCGCGCCGAACAAAAAAGGATCCTGAGTAAACTGCGCCGACGGCACCCACGACGCAGATGCAAAGGGCGGCCGTGAGCTGGGTGTGATTGGGGAAGGTTAGAAGCGCGGTAAGGAATAGGACAGAAACAAAATAGATAACGGTGGGCGTGAGGTAAATCGGAATCTTCGATTTGCCTTCCAGCCTTCGCTCAGCGGCGAGTGTGATGACTACAAATAACAACCCGACGAGGGTCGCGGATGCCGCCGACATGAGGAGATAGAAATTCGTCCATCGCTCTAGTTCATTCATAGGCTCATTCAGACTGTCCTTACTCTGCTTGGATTTTGGCACTCCCCATCATGCAGCAAGGCCGGCCATAATCCGGGAGGAAAATCAGGCTGAAAACCGTGCTCGATCATGGAAGCGTGGGCTGCAGCCACAAGATTGAATTGGACGGGATGATTGGAGTGCATGAAGAATCGTGCTCCTACGTTGTGCGCAGGCGGTATTTTCGCGCGACATGCCAGCCTAACACGGGGGGTGAGGCATCAGAGTCAGCGGGCGAACGGATCGGAGGGATCGCAGGGTTGTCAGGGCTCGTTCCTCATCGCAGCCAGCCGGAAGATGCCTTGATCGAGGCCTGCCCTGATCCGGCGAGCGACGGATCGCGCATCGCCTTCGTCATCCGCGATTTCGTGTTTTGGCAGACCCTCAAACATCGTATAGAAATCACGATATGCGCCGTAGTCTGCGATGTTTCCTTCCGGCCGCGCAGCAGCGCGCTGTTCACAGGTCGCGAGGCTGGGCCTGAAGACGACAAAATCAAGCGGGATTTCCTTGAGGATTTTGCGCGCTGTTTCGATGAAGTCCAAAGGGAATGAAAAATCCAGCAGCACTTCGTAACCGCCGCGTGCCAGAGGAACGGCGGCAGCGGTCGCCGAACGCATGAGCAGCGAGAATCGTTCTCTTCGAGACTTCGAGCCGGGTTTCGCGAAGAGCGGCCAAAAGGTGTCGCCCTCGATATAACAGAGCGGTGCTTGGGAGATTGCCACGAGTTCCCGCGCGACGGTCGTTTTGCCGGCTCCGACAGGACCAGAGAGCATGACAACGGACATTGCGTGTCTCCTCGTTCCCCGATTCTATGTCACTGCTCTCGGGGTCCGACGAGTCGCACTCTGCCGGTTGGAGACGGCTCCGATAAGTTTGGGTTCGTTCTGTGGCCGCCCCGGCGCGAGAACTCTGCTATTGAATGCCGAGATCGGAGAGCACTTTCGGTTTGGCTTCTTCGACGGCCAGCAGGTTGTGGCAGACGGAACAGTCCTGAGGAATGGTGTCACCGTTCTTAGCTGCGTGGCTGCCATCGTGACAGCGGAAGCATCCCGGGTATTCCATGTGGCCAATGTGGTTGGGATGGGTTCCCCAGGTGACCTTCATGAACGGAAAGACATTCTGGTCGTAGAGCGCCACGAGCTCCTTGCTCGCCTGGTCGACCAGTGCAGCTTTCTGGGGCAGCACGGCGGGATTCTGCGAGCGATAGAAGGCCTGAAGTTGCTGCGGAATCTGGACACCGGCATCTTCCTGGCTGGAGTAAGTGCCGTTCAGCAACGCCAGTCCCTCTTTGTGAATCCAGGGCAGGTCGGAACTGATTGCGCCGCTGGCCATGGCCTGGTCAACGGCCTCTTCGGCGGTAACGAAAGTGTGCGCGGCGCGGTTGTGGCAGTCGATGCAATCCATGACCCTGCGGTCGCCCTTGGGAATGCCGCTGCCTGCCGGCAGAGTGCTGTACTCGGTGGACGAGCCGTCGGCGTTTTGCCGCTCCACCCAGGGAATCGTGGTTCGCGAGAAGTCCGTGGCGACGTACTCGATGTGGCCCAGGTGGACGCCGTGAATGCCCGTATAGCGCGAGAGCGAGTCGACGCCGCCGAGGTGCAGAATGAGCACCGTCTGCGTCTCGGTGTTGGGCTCGTCGTCGGCAAAGTTCGACTTGACCAGCAGCTTGTCGCCGTCGAAGCGCGTGGGCGTGTGGCATCCTTCGCAGGTGTAGCGCGCTGGACGCAGGCTGGTGACCGGCGAGGGAATCGGCGTGGGATAGTTGGGAATGATTTTGGGCGCGAACGGAGCGAGGGGGTGAAAGCTGACTTCAATCAGTTGCTTGGTGCCGTTCACCTTGGCGCTGAAGTAAGCTTGAGCGCCGGAGCCGATGTGGCAGTCGACGCAGGCCACGTGAGAGTGAGGTGAGATCTTGTAGGCGGTAAACTCGGGTGTCATCACGTGGCAGGAGCGGCCGCAGAACTGCGGCGAATCCATGTACTCCGCGCCGTGATAGCTGGCCGTAGCCACGACAAGGAAGTTGACGATGGTGGCGACAAGGACAATGTCGAGGCCGTGGCGGAAGATGCGGTCGTTGAGATCGATGCGAGGAAACGCGGCTGGAATCTTGCCGGCTTTCCGGAGCTTTTCGCGCCGCAAGAATACGCCGACGGGGATGAGCGCCAGGCCCAGCAGGAACAGCACCGGCAGAATGAGGAAGAAGATGATGCCCAGATAAGGGTTGTCACTGAGATGGCCGGACAGCTCGGCCAGCCAGTAGCTGATCATGGTGACGCCGGAGGCGGTGGTGATGGCGCCGCCTGCGAGGCTTATGGGGTTGTTGCCGAAAAACAGCGCCGGACGAACCCAGCTATCGCGGAATCTCTCAAACAACGACACGTTTCCTCAGCCTCCGTGTGCAGGCGGCATGCCGGGGGATGGCGGGGCCGCTCTCAAATCTCTGCGCCGATTGTAATTCCTACTTGAGGGTCTTGAAGTACGCGGCCACAGCGCTCACCTGCGGATCGGTCAGGCCAGCAATGGGCTTCATTTTGCCTTTGCCGTTCTTCACTGTCGCGGAGATCTGGGCGACGGTGAGAGCCTGAATCGACGGGTCAGAGACGGGCTTGATGCCCATGGCCTTGGCCATGCCCGCACTCGGCGTGCCGGTGGGACCATGGCACATTGCGCACTTCGCTTTGTAGGTGGCCGCGCCATCCTGAGCGAAGCTCATGGAACCGGCGAGAAGCACCGTTGCGGCCAGCACAATATTGGAACGAAAACTCTTCTTCATTGCGAAACTCCTTTGGGTTATTGGGCTCCGCGCGCAATCGAGCGCTTGCCGTGGTTAAGGTTGATGTCTCCGGCCAGCGTTCGTGGCCGTTGGTTCCGCAGTGGCGATAGTAGCAGGAACCACCTGACGCGAGCCGGCGCGATCGAGGGCAGGTCTGCTGTTGCACGACCACTTCGTCTTGCTTTCGCGACCTTTGCCGTTACTTGGCGAGGGAGCGGAAGTAATCCACGGATGCCTTGATCTGGGCATCGGTGAGCTTGCCCTTGAATGCCGTCATCTTGCCTTTTCCGTTGGCGGTGTCAGAAATCATCTGCGCTTCGCTCAGCGACTTGACGGAAGGATCGCTCACGGGCTTGACGCCCATCATCTTGGCGATGCCGGGATTCGGCGTGCCCTCGGCTCCATGACAGCTTTGGCATCTTGCTTTGTAGATGTCTGCTCCCGAGTCTTGCGCGAAGGCGGGTGCGATTGCAGCCGCCATCATAGCAACCAACGTAATTCCAGCCTTGATTTTCATTGCCTGTCTCCTCTTGCCAACCGTACCTTTCATCTCGATCGTGGAACTCGAACGTGGAACTGGGGTCCCGCGGTCAGAACTCCCAATGCATTCCAAGGGTGACGTTGTTGGCGCTGAAGTTCCGCGCAAGGGTTTCGCCGGCATTCGAAAGGGTCATACCGGTTTGCACGCCGGTGAGCGAACTGCAGAGGACGACCGGCGCCGCGGTTGTAGCCGACGGCAGTGTGGTGGAAGTCGAGCAGTATTGCGCGCCGGACGGGCCGCCCTCAGCGTATCGATAGAAGTTGTAATCCGCTCTGACGATCCATCCCGGATGAACGGTATAGGCAATATTGAAGAACGGGGACTGATAGTTGGAAACCATTGAGCCGTTGACATCGCGGGGATCGTTGAAGAACCGGCTGCCATTGACAGAGCTGATGCGATAGCCGAGGTTGGCGTGAACCTTGTCGTTGGGCGAGATGTTGAGCGCCGCCGATCCGGAGTTTGTCGGAGCGTGCATGAAATTCTTTACCGGCCCGAATTCAAGGTAGGAAGCGCCTCTCACCGTCGCGCCTGGGCAGCCCGCGCCGTTCGCCGGAGCGGCGGCCACTGGCAGCGCCGCGCTGGCGCCGCCGTCGTAGCAGATATTGCTTGCGAGGTACACATCGCTATAGGCGTAGTCGAAATCGAACCCGTAATGTTCGCTGGGCGCGAGGTCGGCTGCCGCGCTGAAGATGCGGCTGTAATCGACATGGTTGAGCGGACCGTCGATAGGCGTCGATCCGGAGTTGTTGGTGTTGTTGTGACGCTCCAGATCGTTGTATGCGCCAGAGATCGTGGCCCAGGTCTTGGGTCTGTAGAGGGTGTGCACGCGATAATGCCTGGTTTGCCGCGGGCCCATCGGAGTAAACGCGTTGTCGTCGTAGAGCACTTCTACCGAGCCATTCAGATCCCAGTTGGTTGCGGGATGCAGAGCGGCATTGAATATGCCGCCGTTCTCGTTAATGGTGACGGTTCCATTGTTGGTTTCGCCGGGCGTTAATGGAAGGTTTCCGGGATTGCCGCCGGGATCAACAGCGACGGTAGAGGTAGCGGGGCTGTATGCGTTCTCCGCGATTACGTGCGTGCGGTAGCGATAGGTAAGCGAGAATGAGCTGCGAGCCGTTGCATCCCAGGTCGCGGTCAGGTTGTTGGTGGTGAACTTCTGGCCGAAGTAAGCGGGCCAGGGTGTGCCGACCGTGCCGCTGCCTTCAAATGTGGAAGCGCCCTGGGCAGAAGTGGTCGTGATCAAGACGGGGTTGTTAACGGTTTCATTGCCGGTCGATGTGGTTGTATCCAGCGGCGTCGTGGCAGTGGTCAAGCCCGTCATGGTCGTCGTCCCGGGCTGGTGGACCTGGGAGTAGTCGATCTGCTCAGAGAGGCTGAACTTCGGCGTAAGTTGCCAGACGATGCCGTAGTCGGCGGCGACCGCTTCACGTTGTCCGCTGCCGGTGCCGGTATACGCAAGCGAGCGAGTCGCTCCGGCGGTTTTGGTGCCCACAGTGAGCCCGTTGAAATTCTCGTTGTAGTAAGGGAGGGTCATCGTGGCCTTGGTGTAGCGGAAATCGCCGTTCATCGAGATGTTCTTGAGGCTGGTGCTCTGCAGGCGGAAGATCTCGGTTGGGAACAAGACGCGCGTCGGCGCCGTGCGGAGATAGCTGGTAGACACAGCGCAGGCCGGATTGATAATGGGCGACCCGCCAGGGTTGGCCGCAGTCAGCATTGGATTGCCACCCATGCTTCCCGCATTGCAGGAGGCGCTTGTATACGGCGTGAGCATGTCGTAGTTGGCAAGCAACTCGACTTTGGTTCCATCTGCTTCCTGCACGTTGAAGTAATTGGAGTCGAGGGTGAAGAAGGAGTTCTCCTTGAAGTGGTCGATCTGTTCTTCAAAGGTCAGCCGCGTACCCTGAACGGGCTTCCAATCAAGCGCAGCCGTGTAATCGTCGGTGCTGTGCCGCTGAAATTCAAAGAGATGGACGTCGTACGAGCCCGCGACCTGGTATCCGCTCGGGCTCAGGCTCGGCCCTTCAAAGTTGTTGTGCGAGTAGTTGAACCGAAGCGTGAATTGCGAGAGCGGAAGCAGCGTCAGGCTGGTATCGGTCATGCGGCGAACGGTATTGAACAGGAATGCGGATGTATTCAGTTGCGGCCACGCGAGTGAGCCGGTGGGCGAAGCGGCGGGACCGATGGGAATCGTCTGACCGCCGGGGATGTTCGGGTTGCCCAGCAAATCGTAGTCGAAGTAACGCCGGTCGCGCCGGAACAAGCCTGAGAACTCGTAGACCTTGCCTTTGGAGAAGTCGAGCTTGGCGAAGTTCATCGGATCGCCGCCGAAGCCGTTGGTGAAGGCCTTCAGGTCATCGACAACGGGATTCTTGTTCGTCGAGAGCGCATGCAACTCAAATGTCTCGCCAAGGACTCGGGGCCCAGACTTTTGATTGATCATTGTGTTGTACATGGAGCCGCTGCCGTTGAGACCGTCCATGTGGCCGCCGACATCGATGGCCTGGTGGATGACATAGCCGTTGGGCGCGGACACCGGCTCACCGGTCGCCGCCGGCGGTGTGGCCGGATCCTGGGCTACCGCGATACCCGTCGTCACAAGCAAAATGGCAACCCCAATGCCCCCAGCGATGCTCCGGGACCTTGCGGGAATATGTTGGCGATTAAAAAGCCAGCCGATCATCTTCATATGAAGCCTCACTTGAAAAACTCGCTTGCCTCGAAACTTTGAACCCACGTGCAAATTCGCCTGGGGAACCGGGCCGCGCCGCCCAATGAGCGTGATGGACGCGACTCAGCTCCATATCTCCTATCGCAGGAACGCCGCGTTGATGTTCGACCCATGAATGTAGGTGTGGCAGCTGGTGCAAGGCGCAATCTCCGCCGAACCCTGTCCCATTCCTGTGATCGCGTGCGACGAAACCGGGCTGTGGCACTGGTTGCAGAGCGTATTGGTGCTCGGCATGTTCAGTAGCCTTGGATTCTGCGAACCATGAGGTGTGTGGCAACCCAAGCATCCCTCGGCCTTCACGGGAACATGCTCGTACACAAATGGACCGCGGACATCGGTGTGGCACTTGGTGCAGATCATGTTCTGATCCGCCGTCGACTTCAGGTTGCTGTTCTCGAAGGTGCCATGAACGTCATGACAGTCGCTGCACTTGATCAGGCCTTCGTTCACCTGGTGATGGAAGGGCATGCCGAACGCCGGTTTCACGTCGGCATGACATTGGAAGCAAAGCGTCGGCTGCGGAGCTTTAAGCAGCGACTCCTCTTTGCTGCCGTGAATGCTGTGGCAACTGGTGCAGCCGACGTTGGCCTTGGCATGAGGAGAGCGGTCGAAGTTCGGATGCGCGCCCGCGTGGCAGCTCAGGCACTTGGTGTCAACGTCTTTGACCGAGGCCTTGGCGGGATCGAAGATCTTGGTTACGTCGCCGCCGCCGGCAACGTGCTCGCTGCCCGCCCCGTGACAGTTCTCGCAGGTCACGCCATTCGCGTTCCCATGCATCAACGCCATCTTCTGGTGAGGATTGGCGGCGAAATTCTTCGACACGTCTGCGTGGCAGGTGGCACAAGTGTCGGACCCCACAAATTCGGCGTGTCCGGCGGGGGCGGCCGGCGTGTCGGGGGCCTTGGCTCCCGGCGACTGGGCTGTGAGCGCCGTTGCGCAAATCATGCCCATACCGAGCAGGAACATCAAAAACACTCGCAGTCCCGGACATTTCCCGAGAGCCGCACCATTGGACAAACTGGATAGTCTGGACAAACGCGTTACCAGCCGATGAATATGCATGCAAAATACCGCCTTCGAGGAACTTCGTAGTACGACTCAAAACCGAACTCAGCCGCCAACCCTCGCTGAGTGTGGTGGATATTCCATGTGAGCGCGAGCACCGCTGGAACCTTTTGCGGACGCCTGCCGGTGTGGAGCATCACCACATGCACGACAGGTTACGGTTTCGGTGTGAGAGTGGGCGGTGATTTCTATCACATAAGATATGGGGGCTAA
>JBEKWT010000019.1:0-19467 GCA_049512795.1 Occallatibacter sp. | reverse complement strand
GGAGCGGGCGGCGGCCTCGTCCTGCGATTGCCAGTCGAGAGTGTTGTCGTCGCGGCCGTGGCGGAAGTGGAGGAAACAACGGGCGGCGGCGAGGAAGTCGAAGGCGGCTTCGGCGTCGCCGCGAGCGCTTTGGAAGACGCCGCCACGCTGGCGGGGCCACTCCTTGGTGGCCTTGAGATGGAAGAGGACGGCGAACCAGACGGCGAGCGAGTAGTCTCGGAGGCCGCCGGGACAGTCTTTCAGATTGGGCTCGAGATGGAAGATGGTGTTGCCGAATTTGGCGTGGCGGGTGCGGGCGATTTCACCGAGCTTTTGCGTGATTGAGGTCCACTCGCTGAGGAAGAGGCCGGGAAAAGTGACCTGGTGGAGCTGCTGGTAGAGCGGAAACTGGCCAGCAAGGAAGCGGCGATCGAGAGTCGCGAGCGTGAATTCGAGATTGTCGGGGTCGAAGCGGCCGGATTCCTTGACGGTGCGGGAGCTGGGGCTGGCGCGCAGGCCGATGTCCCACATGCCCTGGATGATGGCGCGAACGGCTTCTTTGGACTGCTCTTCGGTTTTCTCGTCGGCGAAGGCGAAGAGGACATCGACGTCGGAGTAGGGGAAGAGATCTTTGCGGCCATAGCCGCCTAGGGCGAGGAGGGCGGCGTTTTGCGGGGGCAGGCCGCTAAAGGAACGACGCCACATTTCAATGAGGATGCGGTCGACGACAGCGGAGCGGCGGCGGATGGCGGCGGTGCCGTCGCCCGTGCGCTCACAGGTCTGGCGGACAAGCGCCATCTCCTTGAGATACTGCTCCCGAAGATCGTCAACTGCTAAAACGACTGGGTCCATAAGAATTGTTTGTTGGCCTGCCGAAGCAAGAAGGAATTGTTACAAGAATAAGCGATAAATGCCGGAAGGGGGAGATTTGATGGTGGGCGGGGGAGTTGAGAGGGCCCACGGGCGGGATCCCAGGAAAAGCAACCGCCGGGTCCCCGTTCGACTCGTTCGCGCGGCTCAGGGCAAACTTTCGACTCCCTTCGTCCGCCACGGCGGACGCCGGTCGCTCAGGAAGACAGAGTTGAAGTGAGAGGGCGGGCTACTGCGAGAAGGTCACGAACTTGTCGGCGCAGGAGGCGGGGTTCCCCTCGGCGGGAGTTCCCTTGACGGTCGTGCATTTTTTCGCCGAATCAGGACCGACGGATAGTAGGAGGTTTGCCGGCTCGGTTAGCAATCAGGATCGGAATTTGGAGATTTCTGACTCGGTACAACTTAGACACACGTACAATCAGAAATCAGAAGCAGAGGGTATTTGCATGACCATCCTCTGCGTCTTTGTTGCCTCGTTGTTCACGAGTCTGACGATCGGGAATCCGGGGATCAAGGATAACTCGATGGATGGGCAGTTCGCTTTCCCTGCCACGAACAGAACCGTCAGCTCGCTCTTTAAGCAATCTATTTCTCATTAACGATGGTCCCGAGGTCGTGAATGCGTTCCCATGTTCTGCTCGCCCTCGCCGTGATTTCCTGCGCTCCCGCACTTCGCGCCCAGTCCCCCCCTCCGATCCAGATCTATGGCGGCTACACACGCTTGTCCAACTCCTTCAACGGATTACCCGGATCGCAGAACGGAATGAACGGCTGGGACGCCGGCGTAGCATTTCCATCGTGGCACGGCCTGCGCGTCAAGATCGACGTCTTCCGCTACTCCGGAACAAATCTAGGGGCCCAGCAACAGGGCATCTCGATCACGGGAGGCGGGCAATACGAGCACGCGTTGCTCCGCGAACGGATATTCGTTGAAGCTCTCTTTGGCGATGTGGGCATGAACCGCTATTGGGGACCCAACGCGCAACGGGGCGAATCGGCCTCGTTCACGACGCTGCTGGGCGGCGGCCTCGACACCCCGCTGAACAAGCACTTTGCCCTTCGCATTCAGGGAGACTATCGCTACGAGAATCTCGCTCTTGTTCAACCCGGCAGCCTGTACCCCTACCGAGTACCGGGTTTGCCGAAGAATTTCGGCAGCATTTCGACCGGCCTTGTCTGGGCTCCCCGCCTCGGACGGCCTTCGTTCACGCAGGCAAGCGCGCATGAGCGAGCCCCAGTCGAGAGTGAGCTGCAGTTTGAAGATCTGAATTCCTTTGGTCACTTTCACATCTTTGCGAACAGCTGGTGGAGCTATCTCCACGTCGCAGGAGTGGAATACGACCGGCATTCATGGGGAAAGTTCATCGGCGCGCGCATGGATTACGTGGCTGAAATTCTCCCGGTTGTCATTCTGAAGCAACCGAGCCAGACCGACGTGTGGGGAAATCGGCTGAGTTCGACGTTTACAACACTCTACGGCGCCGGCATATCACCGGCCGGCCTGCGCATGATGTGGAGAGACGGCAAAGCATGGAAACCCTTCTATATCGTTAAAGGAGGGTTGATCGGCTTCAACCGAAAAGCGCTATCGCAGTACGCCGCTTACTATGACTTCAGCCTTCAGCAAAGCATCGGCGTCCAATTCCGGCTGGATCATCGATGGGATTTTCGCGCAAGCATCGAACACTTCCATTTTTCAGATGGATTCGTCGTGCCGAGCAATCCAGGAATCGATGAGATGTCGTACAACGCCTCTCTCGCTTTTCATCTTGGAAAACAGCCGGCAGGACAATGATTCCTGACAAAGCGGGGCTTAAGAGCCGGGGAATTGAGCCGGTTCTATTCGGGGAAGGGCACGAATTTTTCCGCGCAGGAGGCCGGGTCGCCTTCGGCCGGCTTGCCGCTGATTGTTGAATCGTCTCCCGGCGGCAGGGCGAGATTGGTTGCGCCGGGGCCAAGCCTCAGGTCCGCGTGAACGACTTGATAGGTGTAGGCTGCCTGATCGGTGATTTGCACGCCGTCGAGCGTGGCCGCGATGCGATGGGTTGGGTCGTAGCCGTTGAAGGTGATCTTGCCGCCGCCCGAGACGCGAATATTGTGCAGCGTGATCCCGCGCATGGTGGGCGGCGAGTCGCCCTGCAGGGAGCCTGCGGCGGAATAAGCAGTGTCGAGGGTGATGGGATTGGGAGAGTTGCGGATGCAAACATCGTCGTAGACCACGTCCTCTGTAAGGCCACCGCGCGAGCCGTTGGACTTGATGCGGATACCGTTGTCGGAACCGTCGAGCGAAAGATCGAAGACGCGAATCTTGCTCGCGCCGCCATTGGTCTCGCTGCCGATGGACATGCCGTGGCCCCAGTAGAAGTGGTCGTGGCTGATGGTGATGTTGGTTGCGCCGCCCGGACCGCCGCCGTCTTTTCCTGCCTTGATAGCGACGTTGTCGTCGCCGGTTCGGATGTAGCTGTGGGTGATGGTGATGTTCCTGGCGCCGTTGCCGGGGTCGACACCATCGGTGTTGCGCGCGAGGCGCTGCGGCGTGTCGATCTTGAGCCCCCAGACGGTGAAGCCGTCAGCGTGATTGAAAACGACGTGGAAGTTGGGCGAATTCTTCAGGGTGATCCGGTAAAGCGTGAAGTTGCCGGAGTCATTGGCGACGATGAGGCGCGGAACCTGCTGCTCCCCGCCTGCGCGCGCCTGTTCGGCCAGATCCCACCAGGAATAATCGGACCCGAGCATTTTTTCGCCACCGCGGCCGTCAATGACGCCGTCGCCCATGATGGCCGAGTCGGGGGCGTGGTCGACGGAGATGAGCGGCCTGCAGCCGCGCGAGCCTGGGCTGTGGCTGACGACGCCGCAACTGCCCGGCGAAACAGCGAACAGAGCGGGATCGCGTGAGGCGAAGAGCGTGACGCCGGGGCCGACGATCAGCGTGATATCGGGTTTTAGTTCGAGCGGACCGCTGAGAAATGCGTTATTGGTCTCGTCGACGCGGAGCAGCACGGCCCGCCCGCGGCCGCACTTATCTATTGCTCGTTGAATCCGGGCGGTGTCGAGCTTTTGCTCGTCGGCGGGAGCGAGGGAGCGGCCGCTGGTTTGCAACTGGGAGTCCAGCGTAGTGCAAAGCTGAGGGAAGAACGGCTCAATCACGTTGCGCGTGTCCTGCGCGGGCAGGACGATTGCCTGGCTAAGCGTCAGGAACACGAAGAGCGCAAATCTGCGATGCAAAGGGGCTGCTCCTAAAAAAAGTCTGCAGGGCTGGAACCGGTCGACTTCGATCTTTGGGGTCCGGTTTCCAGGTTCCAGTTTCCAGGTTCCAGTTTCTAGGATAATTCGCGAACCTGCAGATTTGCCGCCCAGGTTGGAAGTGGAAAGGCGCTAACGTTCATCGGCAGCCTTCTCTTCGCGCCTCTCACTCAAATGCGGATCGAAAGCGGCGAGCATCTCTTTGAGTGAGGTGAACTGCGCTACAGGCAGCATTTCGAAGGCGATCGATGTGGCCATCATGGTGCGCCTGCCATTCACTTCCATCAGATATTCAGGGCAGGTGGATGTGATGCGAGTAACCTCCATGCGCACGGCGCCAAGCGGCATTTTCCGCCGGAGCACAGCCATCAGGACATGCCTGCCCCAGTGAAAGAAGCGATCGCCGGGACGCAAAGCCTGCATCAGGAGCTGGAGTGCATGGTTGATGTAGTCGGCGGCCGCTACTTCTCCATAGCGCTCCTCAATGGTTTGCAACATGGTGAGCTTCAGCAAGACGACATAGACCAGGGGGTCGACGCCGAAGAGCGGGGCGAGGAATTCTTTGGCTTGCGATGGTCCCGGCAAGCCGGTGGGGCTCTCGTTTTGATCCCAGCGAGAGTTATCCAGGGAATCCCAATCAGACGGTGAACGTTCCAGGGTGAGGGCCTTGTTGACCAGTTCCTTTTCTCTGGCGGCGGCCCGGTGTTGATCGAGGCCGAGGTTGATGGCGTTAATCAGGTCGTCTTTTCGGCAAGGCTTGGTGAGAAAGCGGAAGATATTGCCCTCGTTGACGGCGGCCACGGCGGCGTCGAGATCGGTGTAACCGGTGAGCAACATTCTCACGGTGTCGGGGGCTTTTTGGCGTATTTTGGCGAGGAATTCGGCGCCATTCATGCCTGGCATGCGCATGTCAGAGATGACGACGGAGAAAGGGCCGTTATCCCTGGCCGAGGCCAGCGCCTTTTCGCCGCTGTCTACAGTGTAGATTTCGAATTTGTCGTGCAGCATTCTCCTGAAGGCGTCCAGGACGAGGGGTTCGTCGTCAACGAAGAGAATTTTCTCAGCCACGATGCTTTCCTGAGCGCAGTGTTTCCGATCGGATCCGTTTGCGAATGCGGAGGCAAGGCGCAAAGGCGAATCCGTGCCGGATAAGCCACCGCACCGACTCTGGTCCCGCTGTAGCCGGCGAGGAGACGCTCAGAGAGTCCATCGGCAGGGGCGGCTTCGGAAATCAGTGTGGATTCGTGAAAACTCTGATTTTGCCGATGGTCAATGGATGAGCGCCAGATTGTGTTTTCACCGGCCGGCCGAGGAGAGCCATGAGTCCTGTTTTGGGAGCCTATGACTATCGACATCTCGCGGTCCCGCTGATGTTCGCGATCGCGACGGCGGCGGCGGCGCTGGAGCTGGCGGGGCGCGTGGCGGCGCATCGAGGGCCGGCGGGGCGGAAATGGCTCTGGGGAGGCGCGGTTGCGATGGGGAGCGGGTTCTGGGCGACGCATCTGACGGGGATGCTGGCCTATCGGCTCCCGATTGAGGTGTACTACCACGTACCCACGCTGGCGATCTCGTGGCTGGGCGCCGCATTCGCCAGCCTGGCCATTGTGTACGTGGCCAGCCGCGAATCGCTGTATCCCGCGAGACTTTTGTGCGGCAGCCTGGCAGTGGGCGCCGGTGTTGCGGTGATGCAGTACGCGGCCATCGGAGCGATGCGGCTGGGCGCGGTGCATGAATACCGCAGCGGTCCATTGCTCGCATCCATCGTTCTGGACATTCTGATTTCGTTCGTGGGTCTGCTGCTGGTGTTTCACTCCCGCGATGAGAACCGCGACTGGACGGCGAAGCTAGCCATCACGGTGGTGATCGGGCTGGCGATTCCTCTGGTGCACTACATGAGTATGTCGGCGGTGAGCTTCATCCCCACCGGGACCGCGCCCGATCTGAGGCAGAGCATCGAATTCACTCGACTCGCGACCGCGGGCATGGTCATCGCTGCGTTTCTGGTTCTGGGCTCCGGTGTGCTTGCCGCGCGAGCGGATCGGCTGCGGTCGGTGCGGAAGCTGTCGCTGCACGACGAGCACAGCATGCTGCGCGCGCTGATCGACAACATGCCGAACTTCATGTACGTCAAGGACCTGGAGAGCCGGTTCGTGTTGGCCAATGCGTATGCGGCACACATACTCGGCGTGGATTCGCCGGAGGAGCTGCTGGGGAAAACGGATTTCGATTTTTGGCCGCACGAGATTGCCTGCCGCTTCTTTGAAGGCGAACAGAACGTGATGCGCTCGGGGCAGCCCCTCCACGACCATGAGGAAAAGGCCCTGTTCAAGGATGGAAACGAGGCATGCATTCTGGCGACCAACGTGCCGGTACGCGACCACCTGGGCCGGGTGATCGGGATTGCGGGTATTGGCCGCGACATCAGCGCGCGCAAGCGGATGGAGAACGACTTGCGGGAGGCGGAGCAGAAGTACCGGGGCATCTTCGACAACGCCATCATGGGCATCTTCCAGAGCTTGCCGGACGGAAGAATACTGGGCATAAACCGGTCCATGGCAAAGAATTTCGGGTACGATTCGCCGGAAGAGTTGATGGCTTGTGTTGCGGACGTTTCCCGCTTGTATGTGTATCCAAAAAGCCGCGACGAATTCAAGAGGCTGCTGCACGAGGAGGGATTGGTACAGAACTTCGAAAGCGAGTTTTATCGCAAAAACGGCAGCAGGGCCTGGATGGCGATGAGCGCCTGGGCGGTGGTTGAGAACGGCGACGTGATTCGATACGAGGGGCTCAGCGAAGACATCAGCATGCGCAAAGAGATGGAGTTTGCGGTGCGGGAGGCGGAGCGGAAGTATCGCGGAATCTTCAACAATGCGATGATCGGCATTTTGCAAGCTACGCCGGACGGCCGTGTAGTGGGCGCGAACCCTGCCATGGCATCCATTTCCGGCTACGATTCCCCGGAAGATATGATCGCGAGCATCACCGACATGTCCCGGCAGTTTTATGCCGATCCCAAACGCGGTAAGGAGATGCAGCTCCTGATCGCTGAATTGGGCGCTGTGCAGAATTTTGAAGCCGAAGCCCTTCGCAAAGACGGCACCAAAACATGGCTTTCGATGAGTGTTTGCGCCGTTCGAGAGAAAGACGAAGTGGTCCGTTATGAGGGTATGTGCGAAGACATCGACGCGCGCAAGAAGATGGAGATTGCGTTGCGGGAAGCGGAGCAGAACTATCGGGGGATCTTCGACAACGCGGTTTTCGGCATTTTTCAGACCACGCCGGAAGGGCGCTTGCTAAGCGCAAACCACGCCATGGCCGTCACGTACGGTTTCGATTCCGTGGAAGAGGAGATGGCGGATGCGAGTTCGGGAAACAGGGCAGCGGAGGCTTGGGTCGCCCCGGAACGCCGCAAGGAGTTCAAGCGGCTGATGGATGAAGAAGGGGCCGTGCAGAACTTTGAATATGAGGCTTATCGCAAAGACGGGAGCAAGATATGGCTCTCGATGAGCGCCCGCGCCGTTCGCGAAAACGGAGTGGTGGTGCGCTATGAAGGGATGAGCGAAGACATGACCGAGCGAAAACTGCTGAGGGACCAGCTGTTGCAGGCGCAGAAGCTGGAATCAGTGGGCCAGCTTGCGGCCGGGATCGCGCACGAAATCAATACGCCGACGCAGTACATCGGGGACAACGTGCGCTTCCTGAAGGATGCATTCGAGGATTTGAAGAGCCTGCTGAGCAGCTATGAGACGTGGTTTTCGGCGGACAGGAATAATGGGCTTTCGCGCGAGACGCTTGAGGAAGCGGCTGCGGCGGTTGATGGGGCCGACACCAGTTATCTGTTGGAGGAGATTCCCAAGGCCATCGATCAGAGCCTGGAAGGCGTGGGCCGCGTGGCCGCGCTGGTGAGTGCAATGAAGGAGTTTTCGCATCCGGACAGGAAGGAAAAAGCTCCGCTGGACCTGAATCGGGCGATCGCAAGCACGATTACGGTGGCGCGGAACGAGTGGAAGTACGTCGCTGATGTGAACATGGATTTCGATTCTTCGCTGCCGCCGGTCATATGCCATCCGGGAGAGATCAACCAGGTGATTCTGAACCTGATTGTGAATGCGGCGCACGCGATTGGAGACGTGGCGCAACAGGGAGGGCGGCCACGAGGAACGATCAGCGTACGAACGATCAGATGCGCACAGTGCGCCGAGATCCGCATCGAGGACACAGGCACGGGAATCCCGGAAAAGGTGCGCACGCGCATCTTCGATCCCTTCTTCACAACCAAGGAGATCGGCAAAGGAACCGGGCAGGGGCTGGCCATCGCGCGGTCGGTTATCGTAGGCAAACACGGCGGAAGTCTTGACTTTGAATCCGAGGAGGGAAAGGGCACCACGTTTATCATTCACCTTCCATATGACAGCAAGGCTCTTGCCTCAAAGGCGGTTGCCGCGTGAAGCGCATCTTGTTCTCGAAGGATGAAAACGGCGAACTCGGCCGCCCAGCACCGTCCCGCCGTTCGCTGACCCCGCGGCAGGTCACAGTTTATTTATCGCTGGCATTTGGCGTTCTTGCTGCCCTCCTGATAGCCGCAGGCGATCTGGGGTTGCGCCAGATGGACTCCATCGAAGCCGGGTTACGCGGAACAATGAGCGAACAGTGGATCAAGCTGCGCCTCACCCGAGAGGCAAACAGCTACTCCAATCGCAACAGCCGCATCACCATCGAAATCTTTCTCCTCGAGGATAGGAAGCAGATCGACGCGCTGCTGGTTGGGCGGGCGGAAAACACGAGGAAGATCTCAGACCTGGTGGCCGACCTCAAGGGTCATTGCAAATCGAATGATGAGAATCGGCTGCTGGCGGCCGTCGAGGACGCCAGAGGCCCATACATCGATAGCTACCTGCGCGCTCTGCACCTTTTGAACGACGAAGGGGACCGCAAGGCGGCTGTGTCCGTCATGGTCGGGCAGACCGCGCCGGCCTTGCAGCGGTACCTTGATGCGTGGGATCGATTCGTGCGCTTCCAGGTTGACCAGTTGGAACAGGAGACTCAGCGGAGCAAGACAGACTACGCCGCGGCTCGCCGGCTGGCCATGCTCATCTTAGTGTTCGCCGTAGTGGCGCCTTGTTCGATTGCACTGTTCGGCATAAGACGATTGGTCAAGGAGATCACTATCCGTATGCGCGACGAACAGCAAGCGCTGCGAGACGCGCATCGGGCGGCGGAGGTCTTTATCAACGCCATGCCATCCATTCTTATTGGATTGGACCAAGGCCTGCGCATTACGCGCTGGAACCTGGCGGCCGGCGATGCATTCCGCTTATCCGGCGCCGATGTGGTTGGAAGACCGCTGGGAGACTGCGGGATCGCATGGCTTCGGCCCGATATGCAGGATGAGTTCCGATCCTGGCTTTCTGTGCAAGGCTCCATACGGTGCGATCAGGCTCCGTTTGAGTTGGACGGCGGCAGGCGTCTGCTGGGGCTGACGATCACGCCCGTTTGCATGGCCGATGAGAGCTTGACCAAACTGCTCGTCGTGGGCGCAGACATCACCAACCGCCGCACCATGGAGGCACAGCTTCGCGAAGCCCAGAAGCTCGAGTCGATTGGGCAACTCGCGGCCGGAATAGCGCACGAGATCAACACGCCCACGCAGTACATCGGAGACAACGTTCGGTTCTTAAAGGACGCTTTCCAGGATCTGAAGAACCTCATGGCGAACTATGAACGGTTGTTGTTGGCGGCCCAAGGAAACGGCCCTCCCGGCGAAGACGCGGAAGGGATTTCGGCGACGATCGACAAATCCGACCTTGGCTTCCTGATCGAAGAGATCCCCAAGGCCATCGACCAGTCGCTTGAAGGCGTGACGCGGGTGTCTGCGATTGTGGGAGCAATGAAGGAATTCTCCCATCCGGGCACCACGGATAAGACTCCGTTGGACATGAATCACGCCATCCAGAGCACCATAACGGTGTCGCGCAACGAGTGGAAATACGTCGCCGACATGGAAACCGACTTCGATCCGTCGCTTCCCCTGGTCTCCTGTCTGCCCGGCGAAATCAACCAGGTGATTCTGAACCTGATCGTGAACGCGGCGCACGCGATTGGAGACGTGGCGCGGCAGGGAGGCCGGCAAAGAGGAACGATCACCGTGCGAACGCGGAGATGCGCGGAGTGGGCCGAGATCCGCATCGAGGACACAGGGACGGGGATTCCGGTTGAGGCGCGCACGCGGGTCTTCGACCCGTTCTTCACGACCAAGGAGGTCGGAAAGGGAACGGGACAAGGGCTGGCCATTGCGCGCTCCGTGGTAGTGGGTAAACATGGCGGGAGTCTTCATTTCGAAACCGAGGAGGGGAAGGGCACCGCGTTCATCATTCGCCTTCCCTATGACGGCAAGGCTGCGCAAACAAAGGCGGTGGCGGCATGAAGCGCATTCTGTTCGTGGACGACGAAAGCAGAGTTCTGGATGGGCTGCGCCGGATGCTGTATGCCCAGCGACAGCGCTGGGAGATGGAGTTTGCGCTGGGCGGAGAAGCAGCGTTGGAGGCGTGCGAGAAGGGCGCGTTCGACGTAGTGGTGTCGGATATGCGCATGCCGGGCATGGATGGCGCCACGCTTCTGGGGCACATTCGCGACCGCTATCCGAGCAGCGCGCGCGTGATCCTGAGCGGATTCTCGGAGGCGGCACTGGCGACCAAGGCGGTTCCAGTGGCGCACCGGTTTCTGGCCAAGCCGTGCAATGCGACCGTGCTTCAATCGATCATTGAGCGCCTGTGCGCGCTGCAGGATCTGCTCTACTCGCAGGAGCTGCGCAAGATTGTCGGAACGATCGGACAATTGCCCTCGCTCTCGATTACCTACACATCGCTTACGCAGGCAGTGAGAGACCCGGACGCATCCGTGGATAAGGTTGCGGACATCATCAAGCAGGACATGGGCATGGCTGCCAAAGTGCTGCAGCTTGTGAACAGCGCGTTTTTTGGGCTGGCGCAGAGAGTGACCACGCTCGAAGCCGCAGTGGGCTACCTCGGAATGGAGACCATCAAGAACCTGGCGCTGGCCTCAGAAGCCTTCAGGGTGTTTGTGCCTCACCCGCATATTCCATTGTCGGAGTGCGAGGCGATCCAGCGTCATGCGCATCGCGCAGCCGCGATTGCTGCCGTGCTCCCGTTGGAGCCGGCGCACCGCGATGCGACGGTTGTGGCCGCTCTGCTCCACGACGTTGGCAGCCTTATCCTGGCGGGCAAAATGCCCGATGCGTTTTGCGAAGCGCGGAAGCTGGCGGCAGAGCGCGGATGCAAGCTGTTTGAAGCGGAGGAGGAGTTGCTGGGAACTTCGCACGCCGAGATCGGGGCCTACCTGCTCGGGCTGTGGGGCCTGCCCAACGTGGCCGTCGAGGCCATCGCGCACCATCACCACCCCGACCGGATCGTACACTCCGGATTCGATTGCACGGTCGCTGTCTATGTAGCGGACCTGCTGGAGGAAGAGCTGGAGGCTCATCCACATGGTGCGACAGAACAGGGGATCAGCGAGCCCGATCGGACGTGCCTGGAGACGCTGGGACTTTTGCCCCGGATTTTAGAGTTCCGCGAACTCGCGGCGCAGGCTTGTGTTTGAAGGCCGACGTCCTGACAGACTGCGGAAAAAGGGCGCTGTTTGGGCCGAAATTCTCGAAATGCATCGCTCAGGGCCTAAAACGGCTGCGGAAGCGGTCCAGGTTCCGGACAGAGTTTGCCAGAAACACCCCGCAGGGGCTAAAGCCCGCAATCATTTTGCGAGTTTACGGCACGAGTAAACTCGTGCCCTGACGCTTCGTGCTCGTTCGAAGCAGTTCTTCCGCAGCCGGGTTAGAGCGCGTTTTCGCCGCGCTCGTCGTTGCGGATGCGGACGGCCTCGTCGATGCGGCTGATGAAGATTTTCCCGTCGCCAATGCGGCCCGTGCGGGCGGCGCCCTCGATGGCCGCGACCGCCTTATCCTTCATATCGTCGTGAACCACGAGCTCGATCTTCACCTTGGGCAGGAGGTCGACGGTATATTCACGGCCGCGATAGAACTCGGTGTGGCCTTTCTGGCGGCCGTGGCCCCGGGCTTCGAGAATGGTCATGCCTTCGATGCCCGCCTCAAGCAGCGCATCTTTCACGGCATCCAGTTTTGAGGGTTGGAGAACAGCTTCAATCTTCAGCATAAACAGAGAATCCTCGTTCGTTAGGCTATCAGGCGGGGCGGGTTATTCGCCGCCTTCACCGGAAGAATATTGCCTTGGAAATTGCCAAGGGCACCGATCAAAAACCCATCAGGTATTGAAATCGTACCCTTCTTCGCCGTGCTGCGAAAGGTCGAGGCCGGCCACCTCCTGCTCGGGAGCGACACGGAGGCCCAGAATCTTGTCGACGACGAAGAGCAGGACCAGGGTGCCGACGATGGAGATTCCCCAGGCGACGCCAACGCCGGCGAGTTGATTGAGGATCTGGCTCCAATGGCCGTCGATACCGCCGGTGGGCACGCCCTTGCCGAAGATGGGATTGATGACGCTCGCTGCAAATACGCCGGTGAGGATGGCGCCCAGAGTGCCTCCCGCGCCATGAACGCCAAAAGCGTCCAGGGAGTCGTCGTAGCCGAAGCGGGACTTGACCTGGAAGACCATGAAGGAGCAGAAGAAGCCGGCTGCAAGACCGATGAACAGAGCGGACATGGGCTGAACGAATCCAGAGGCCGGGGTGATGGCTACCAGGCCGGCGACCGCGCCGGAAATTGCGCCCAGAGCCGTGGGCTTGCCGTTGTGAATCCACTCAAAGATCGTCCAGCCGAGAGCAGCGGTGGCCGTGGCGAAGTGCGTGTTGACGAAGGCGCTGGTGGCGAGCGGGCTGGCCCCCAGGGCGCTGCCGGCGTTGAAGCCGAACCAGCCCACCCACAGCAGGCACGCACCAATGAAGCTAAGCACAAGGGAGTGGGGCGGCATGGCCGTTTGCGGGTAGCCGAGGCGCTTGCCCAAATAAAGCGCGCAGACCAATGCCGAGACGCCGCTGGTGATGTGGACAACCGTTCCGCCGGCGAAGTCGAGCGAGGGAATGTGGCCGGCAGTTGCGTTCAACAGCCCGCCTACGCCCCACACCATGTGCGCCATGGGGCAATAGACAAAGAGCGACCACAGCGAGAGGAACAGGGCCATCGAGCTGAACTTCATGCGCTCAGCGAACGCGCCAGTGATGAGCGCCGGCGTGATGATGGCGAACATGAGCTGGTAGATCATGTAGGTTTGTTCAGGAATCGTGGCGGCGTAGTCGGGGTTCGGGTCCAGCGAGACGCCGCGCAGAAAGAGGTGCTCGAAACCACCGACGAACAAATTGCCGTGGCCAAAGGCCAGCGAGTAGCCGACAATGGCCCAGAGAATTGTGACCAGGCCGATCATGGCAAAGCTTTGCATCATGGTGCCGAGGATGTTCTTGCGGCGCACCAGGCCGCCGTAGAAAAGCGCCAGGCCGGGGCCGGTCATGAGCAGCACGAGCGCCGCCGAGGTGAGCATCCAGGCGTTGTCGCCCGCGGATTGAGCGCTCGCGACCGCTTGCTCGAGGGCGGTGATCTGGGCTTGGGTTACCGGGGCCTGCGTTACCGGAGCCTGCGCGGCTGGGTTGGTGATCGCCGGGGCCACAGCCAGCGCGAGGTGTGCCGGGAGCGCAAACAGAAACAACAGCTTCAAGGAACGTCGGGTCATGAGGCCTTCCGCTTCGAATTTTCGCGCATAAGGCGCGGTGAAAAACTGTGAATGCAGAATAACTGGCGATGGAAAGCCAGCCAACGGTGCAAGCTACAGGCGGCTGCGAGACGGCAAGAGGGGCCGCCGGGCAGAATTCTATCGAAGATCACTTTGGACTTTCGTATCATTCTCGTAAAGACCGAGAAATAACGCAAGTTTTTAGGGTTTCTTTATTGCTTTTTCGCGCGCCGGGCACTGTGACAGGGCGTGGGATTGGATTTCGTGTGCGTGAACCAGCGAGAACGCGCCAAGCAGGACTTCAGGGCTCATTCAAGAGTGTTTACGTGATCAATTCTGACCATCCCCGTTGGCAGAGGGAGTTATATTAGGCATATGGCGGCTACGATAGAGCGCGACCGATATCTTTTTGGCGCGCTTGATAGCAGCGCGAAAAATCGCATCAAGGTGGGCGAAGCGAACTACGGCTACGAAGAGCCGGAGGGGGTCTTGCTCACTTCGATGGATTTTGCGGTGAATTGGGTGCGCAAGAACTCGGTGTGGCCCATGACGTTTGGGTTGGCCTGCTGCGCCATCGAGATGATGTCGATGGGCGCGGCGCGATTCGATATTGCGCGCTTCGGCGCGGAGGTCTTCCGGCCGTCTCCGCGGCAATCGGACCTGATGATTGTGGCGGGACGCGTCTCACAAAAGATGGGCCCGGTGTTGCGCCGGCTCTACGACCAGATGCCCGAGCCGAAGTGGGTAATTTCGATGGGCGCATGCGCCACTTCAGGCGGCGTGTTTAACAACTACGCGCTGCTTCAGGGTGTGAACCAGGTGGTTCCGGTGGATGTGTATGTTCCGGGGTGTCCGCCGCGACCGGAGCAATTGATTTACGCGATTTCGCTGCTGCAGGAGAAGATCCAGCGCGAACCGCGCAGCCTGATGAAGACGCTGAACGCAGAATGAGCCTCTGCTATCAGAGGGCGGAATTCCTTGACAAATCCTGTATTGACCACTCACGGCCGACGAAAGAGCGTTGGCTCTCGATCCGCCATGAGACGGCTTGTGGAAACAAACATGGAATGTGCCCAGCGGAGTTCCTTTCTGCCGGGTCTTTGACGGTGAATCGAAGATCGAGGGCTTCGCACGCGGTGCGAAGCTGAAAGGAGGGAACGTGAGTTCCTTTTTCAATCTGTTTTTTCAACCATGCATCAACGAAAATGTGGAGCGTAAGAGCATGTATTCGCGAACTCTGAAGTCCGTTTTGTCTGTCCTGGCATTGGCATGTTTTGCCCTGGTGCCCATGGGGTGCAAGAAGGCTCCGCCGATCACATTGGCGTGTAACGCCAGTGCTCCCACTGTCTACCCCGGCGATCCACTGACCGTTTCGGCTACGGCCGGGTCGGTGGACACGAACAAGAAGAACAACCTGATTTACAACTGGAGCGGAGACGGCGTAACCGGCAATGGCACTTCAGCCACCGTGAATACAGCTTCTCTGGCTCCCGGTTCGTACACTGCCAAGGCCGACGTGAAGGAAGGCAAGAAGGGCAAGGAAGGTTTGAAGCCCGGACAGTCCGCCGAGTGTTCTGCCGCTTACGCGGTGAAACAATTCGAGCCACCGACAGTCAGCTGCTCGGCCAGTCCCAGCACCATCAAGCCGGGTGACTCCTCGACCGTGACGGCGGTGGGCATAAGCCCGCAGAACCGTCCGCTGACCTATAACTACACGGCGACGGCGGGCACGGTGACGGGCAGCGGGACCACTGCGGCGTACTCCTCGGCGGGCGCGCCGACGGGAGCGGTAGGGATCACGTGCGGCGTTTCAGACGACAAGAATCAGGTGGCGTCTGCGAGCACGACCGTGACCATTCTGGCTCCGCCTCCACCACCTCCTGCGCCTAAGACGCAGGCTCTCTGCTCGACCAGCTTTACCAACGACCCCAAGCGCCCGACGCGCGTGGACAACGAAGCCAAGGCGTGCCTGGACCAGGTGGCTCTGGACCTGAAACAGCAGGCTGATGCCAAGGTAGTAGTGGTGGGCGAGTCGGATGCCAAGGAGAATGCCAAGACGGCTAAAGAGCAGACGTACGCCACGCATCACAAGCACGCAACGGTGGACCAGTTTGCCGCGCAGCGCGCCGTAAATACCAAGGACTACCTGGTGACGGAACAGGGGATCGACGCTTCGCGCATCAGTGTGGCCACGGGCACGAGCGACGGACAGACGGAGGAGAACTACCTGGTGCCGGAGGGCGCGACGTTCAGCTCTGACGTGAGCGGGACGACGCCTGTGGATGAGACGGCGGTGAAGCCGCAGGTGCGTAAGCCGCTGGCGGAGCGCCATCATAAGAAGGCGGCGCAGTAATCCGGCTCTCTTCACAACTAGAATCCGCGAGCCCTTCCTGAAGAAGGCGGGGCTCGCGGAAGCTCGACCTGCAACAGCTTTTGCCGCAGTGTCTTTGAGGCTGACCGGGGCGCAAATGCCGTTCAGCCTTTTCGTTTCGTTCCCATTGAGTAGTATTCTGTTGCCCCTTGACAATTCGGGTCCCCCAATCAATCCAGCTCCCCAGGAGGAACTTATGAAACACAAGATCTTCGCACTTTGTGTGCTCATCGCCGGCTTTGCCGCGACGGCAGCGGCTCAGGTCCAGGGTCAGGTGCAGGCTGCGAGTCAGGCTGCGGCTCCCGGCTCCTTCACCATCAAGTGCAATCCGACCCTCGTGTCTTACGCATTCAGTGCAACGCAAACAATCTGGACATACGCCTGTACAACAGACGGGGCAGTCAATGGGGTTTCATTCAGTGGATTGACGTTTTCGGCAACCAACCAACGAGTAACCGGCGGAAGCGTCATCTGGGGCGTGATCGTGGGGACACTGACCAACGGTGATCGCGTGTTTTTCCAATTCCACACCGATGCCAAGGCAGTGAATGGCGTGGACACAGCCGGCACAACGACCTACACGATTGTGGGCGGGACGGGCATCGCAAACGGTATTAAAGGCTCGGGCACCTGCAAAAGCTCGGGCGCTCCCGGACAAGGGTCCGAAATGGATTGCGTTGGAACCTACGCGGTTCGCTGAGGCGTTCGGGGGTTCCGCTTCTGCCAGATCGCCCGCCCTCCCTTTCGTATCCGCGGGCCGCGCAGCCGGTGCTAACCCAGCCCTCTTCCAGCAGCGCAAAGAGGCTGACCCGTGCACAGAGTGGGTCAGCCCTTCGTTTTGACGGCCGGAATTGTCTATTCTTGGAAGAGATGCGTGGGAGCTTCCTGTCAGAATGATTGGCTTGTGGGGTGTTCGAAATCAAGGGCGCGGGATTGGGGTGCCAGCCCGGGCATTTTTTGCTTTGGGATTGTTGCTGGGAGCGGTGTGGCTGCCGGCCGAGAACGCGTGGACTGTGGTGGGTCCGGCCGGCGGCGATGCGCGGGCGCTCGCAGCGTTTCCGGGCGAGCCGAAGCATCTGCTGCTGGGCACGACCAATAGCTGGCTGTACGAGTCGATGGATGAGGGCGGAAGCTGGCATCGGCTGGCCAAGCTGGGCAGCGACGATGGGTTCGTGCTCGACAGCGTTGTGGTGGACTCCGCGGACCCGGCGACGATTTACGTGGGCGCGTGGAACAACTCCGTCGATGGCGGATTGTGGATCAGCCACGACCGCGGGAAGAGCTGGACCGAACCCGTGCGATTGAAGGGCCAGCCGGTCCACGCTCTGGCGCAGGCGCCCTCCGATTCGCACATTCTGTACGCGGGAACATTGGAGGGGGTCTTCCGGTCGAGCGACGGCGGAGCGACATGGACCCAGATCAGTCCGCCGGACAGCCACGAGATTCACGAGATTGAATCGCTGGCGGTGGACCCGGGCAACGCTGACACGGTTTACGCGGGAACCTGGCACCTGCCGTGGAAGACTTCGGACGGCGGCAAGACCTGGCGCAACATCAAGCAGGGACTGATTGTGGACTCGGATGTGTTTTCGATCATCGTCGATCCCGAGCATTCGCACACGGTTTACCTGAGCGCGTGCAGCGGAATCTACAAGAGCGAGAACGCGGGGACTCTGTTCCGCAAGATCCAGGGCATTCCGACTGAGGCGAGAAGGACGCGGAGCCTGATGCAGGATCCGGAGAAGCGCGAAGTGGTGTACGCGGGAACGACCGAGGGGTTGTACAAGACCGTGAACGCGGGCAAGACTTTCGAGCGCATGACCGACGCCGACGTGGTGGTGAATGCGGTGTACGTCGATCCCGGCGATTCGAATCGCGTGCTGCTGGCGACCGATCGCAGCGGCGTTTTGACCAGCCAGGATGGGGGCGCGACGTTTACGCCGTCGAACCAGGGAATCAGCGAGCGGAAGGTTGCGGCGGTTCTCGTGGACCGGGACAATCCGGAGCTCTTGTACGCCGGGGTGGTGAACGACAAGAAATATGGCGGCGTGTTTCGCTCGAGCGACGGGGGCGCGCACTGGGAGCAATTGGGCACAGGGCTGGACGGACGCGACGTGTTCTCGCTGGCGGAGACCGAGGATGGGCGCGTAGTTGCGGGAACCAGCCACGGAATTTTCGTTTTGGACGATGGTGCAAATCCCGCAGGGGCGGGAAGTTTGGCAGGCGTGGGCGATCCGCCTGCGGCAGGCGGCGGGGCAAACGCGGCGACTGCGGGAGGAGCGGCAGCGCCGGCGGCCGGAGATTCGGCAGTTGCGTCTGCCGCGGGCGGCGCAGTACCGGCGGCGGATGGATCGGCGGCGGCGCCCGATGTGCTCACGTGGGAGCCACGCAACAACATTGTGAATACGGTGGTGAAGACCGTCACACAGACGCACATGCACACAAAGGTGAACATCGAAAAGCAGGTGCAGGCGCCGACGATCGAGCTGGAGAGCCCGGTGAACGCGCTGGACGTTTCGAGCGAAGTGTGGGTGGCAGCGACAGGCTACGGCATTGTGACCAGCCGCGACCAGGGCGCAAGCTGGCAGGGCGGGCCGGTGATGGGCGAGGGCGATTACTTGTCGGTGACCGTTCAAGGCGAAACGATGGCCGCGGCTCGCGCCGATGGCGTGGTGCTGTCAAAGGACGCGGGGCAAAGCTGGTGGCCGATGGGATTGCCGACGATGCTGACGCGGATTCATCGCGTGGCATTTTCGCCCGACGGCACGCTGTGGCTCGGCGCGCGCGAGGGCGTTTACTATAGCCGCGACCTGGGCAAGACATGGATGTGGATTCATCGGCTGCCGTTTCGCGACGTGGACGACCTGAGTTACGACGCGGAGTCGAAGAGAATTCTGGTGAGCTCGCGCGCGAGCGACGAGGTGTACGCCATCGATCCTAAAACGATGAAGTGGGATTGGTGGCAGACAGGGTATGACATTGTTTTAATTCGCGCCGCAGGCGATCGGCTTGTGGCCGCCTCACTTGATGACGGAGTTCTGGTGGGGCCGAAACTGAGTGCAGCCGAGAACAGCTCCGCTGCGGGCGCGACGCCGTAGCCACAAACTTTAATCTACCGATTTCCAGTGGCAGCAGACGCGTGCGCTCACTGCACGTTGAATGCTTTGTCGACGATGGCGTTCGGATCGCTGCCGACGGGGAGCAGCGTGAAGAGCGATTGCGAAGCAGTGCGGACGACGGCCACGTCGCCGGAGCGGCGATCGGCGACAAACAACAGGTGCCCGGCAGACG
>JBEKWT010000018.1:0-20301 GCA_049512795.1 Occallatibacter sp. | reverse complement strand
TGGACAACGCGCAACTGCTCCTCGGGCTGGGCGTTGCATTCGTACTCTGGCCCTTTGCCCCCAAAATCGGGTTCTTCGGCTTGGTGGGGGGCGTGAACGTCCTGGGACAGTTTCTCGGGCTGATTCTGATGAGCTTGAGCCTCGCCTCCAGGTTCAAAGGATTTAATCTCCGCGCCCTGGCGCCCACTCTCCTCAGATTCTTGGTCGCCACCGCCGTAATCCTCGGAGCGTCCGTTGTCGCTGGCTACATGGGTTCGTCCTGGGTAATCAACCCCCGCGTCCTCGACACGATTCGAATCATGACGGCTGCCGCGATTAGCCTGCTGGTCGCCGTGCCCGCCCTGCTTTTCACCGGCTCGGTATCGCGCTTGGAAGCGCGAACAATGCTGAATACCGTTTCCAGAAAATTTGCTTCTCCCGCCTGACCCTGCAGCGCGGGGAAACATCGCCCGGGACATATCAACTTCATGATTGCCAACGAAGCGCCTACCATCGACGCACCTCCGGCCAGCAGCGCCGGTCAACGGTCGTGCCCCATATGCGCAGAGGCCGATCCAACACTCTGGCTTGCCGCGCCGGACAGGTTCCATGGACGCACAAAGCTGTATCAGCTCTTGCGTTGCCGCTCATGCTCCATGGTCTGGCTTGACGCCCCCCCGTCGAAATCTGAGATGGGCGCGCACTACGGCCCGGATTACGACCACACCATTTCTACTGCCGCACAAGCGCCGGAACATTGGTTTGGCCGTCGCGACGAGCTTCTTCGTCTTAAGCCGGGCGGCGGAGCCATTCTGGACCTTGGGTGCGCAACCGGCGGATTTCTAAGCACGCTGAAAGGACCCTCTTGGAAACTTTCCGGGATTGAAATGTCGGAAGACGCGGCGAGCGAGGCGCGCGATCGCTGCGGTGCTGAGGTTTTCGTTGGGGATATTCTGGATGCGCCCTTCCCGCCTCAGAGCTTTGACGTCATTACCTGCTTCAATGTCTTCGAACATGTTTATGAGCCGTACGACGTGCTCGTCAGAGTGGCTGACTGGCTGAAGCCCGGCGGCATCTTCTACACCCTGATGCCGAATATCGATTCGGCCGGCGCGCGCATCTTCCGGTCTTACTGGTACGCGCTGGAACTGCCGCGGCACCTTTCCCATTTTTCGCCGGCTACCCTCAGAAAGGTCGCGCAGTCTGCAGGACTACGGGAAGTCTCCCTTGAAACCTGGCGCGAATTATATTTCGAATCGAGTGTCCGCTTCGTTTTCGACGACGTGGCAAAGAGATTTGGCGTTTCGCGCCTTCCAATGGCCCAGTCGGTGGACAAAGCCAGCCTACCCTGGAAGGTTTTGCGCAAGATTTTTCGCATGACTCTTCTGCAATTGTTTACCGCTGCTGCCTCGCTTGCGGGCGACGGTGAAACGATCGCGGCCGTCTTCACCAAGGACGGCGCCCCGCGTGGAGTGTCGGCCTGAGTTGGCTTCAAGCGAGTTCGGAGTCTGGCGATGATGCGCACGGTTGAATCGGTCAGGGTTCTGTATAGCTTCCCGCATCGATTGGGAGCAGCCCGCATTTGCCACACCGCATGGCAGCAGGTGAATGGGCTGCTGAATGCCGGTGCCAGTGTCCTTGTGTTTCCCGGGTCGCTCTCCAGAGAACTGCAACCAGGAGCGGTCATCCGGCCGACTTTGGCCCGCGGCAGGTTCCGCATTCCGTATCGAGTGCTGGGCACCGAGCGCGCCTGCGCTTTGCACGACTGGATTGTCTCCGAACGGTTGCAGCGGTTAGCCGGAAAGATCGACATCGTTCACACCTGGCCCCTCGGCTCGCTGAGGACCCTGAAGACCGCAGCGCGCCTGGGTATCCCTACCGTTCTCGAAAGACCGAATGCGCATACGCGATTTGCCTATGAAGTGGTGCGCAAGGAGTGCGAAAAGCTGGGTGTAGTTCTTTCTCCGGGCCATGAGCACGCCTATAAACCCCGCGTTTTGGCCAAGGAGGAGGCAGAGTACGATGCTGCGTTTCGCCTCCTTTGCCCTTCCGATTTCGTTGTCCAGACTTTTCTGGATCAGGGCTTCAGCAGGGAACGGCTGACGCGTGATCAATATGGATACGACGAAAGCGTCTATCATTCGGGTCAGCAGGTGCGTGACGATCAACGCGGCCTGACCATGCTGTTCGTAGGAGGGTGCGCGCCTCGAAAAGGATTGCACTACGCGCTCGAGGCATGGCTTCGCTCGCCGGCATGCCGCAACGGCAAGTTCATGGTTGCGGGGGCATTCGTTCCGGGCTATGCGGAGAAGATGTCCTCCATGCTGGCACAACCCAGTGTCGAAGTGCTCGGCCACAGATCCGATGTGCCGGAGTTGATGCGCCGAAGCGATTTGCTGGTTCTGCCCAGTATTGAAGAAGGAAGCGCTCTGGTCACGTCGGAGGCCCGGGCCAGCGGCTGCGTTCTCCTCGTCTCAGACGCGGCCGGCGCAATTTGCAGACATATGGAGAATGCACTCGTGCATCGGGTCGGCGACGTCGACCGGCTCACGGAACATATCACGTTGCTCGATGCTAATCGGGTTCTCCTGGAAAAGCTGCGGGCCGCATCCCTTGATACCGTGGATGAGATCACCTGGAAAGCCGCGGGCCGCAAGCTTCTGTCTGCGTACAAAGAGACAATCGCCGCTTATCAGCAATCTGCCGAGGCCATACAGAATCATGCAACGATGGCCATCGTAAACTCGTAGAGAGGGCAGCGTCTGCCTATGATTCACCGCTCTTCGATTGCAGAAAAGCAATGCTAGCAGTTCCCCTACAATTCAACCAGCGCGACTTAGGCCACGGCGAATCGGGAACGCTACTGCACCCCGTAGTCGCGGTAGCGTTGCTGGTCACGATCGGGCTGATGCTGTGGCGGCCGCGGAAATACGCGATCGTCCCGCTGCTTCTTTGCACGTTCCTGGTTCCACGCGGCCAGGAGGTTATGCTGGCAGGCGCGCACCTCTATGTTCGCCTCATTTTGTCTCTCGCCGGATTCATCTGTGTTGTGAGGGCCAGGTTTCGCTTTGTAGATCGATTCAACATCGTTGACAAGTTATTCATCGTGTGGGCTTGCTATCGCGTCTTTGCGGCCGTGGTCACAAACTGGCCGACCGGCGTAATGGAGCAGATGTCGATCCTGCTGTCGAGCTTGTGCGGTTACTTCCTTCTTCGTTATTTCATCGCGACTGAAGAAGACGTGGCCCGGACGGCCAAAACCCTGGCGGTCATTGCCTTGATCTTAGGCGTATGCATGGTGTACGAACACCACTCCGGTGTCAATCCTTTTGGAACCTATCTGGGTGGATCGCCGACCGTCCCGGAAATCAGAAACGGATCAGTCCGGGCCCAGGCTACTTTTGGACACTCGATTCTCGCGGGGTGTTTTGGTGGCACGCTCATCCCCCTCTTCGTCTGGTTGTGGAGCAAGAAAAGCTGGTTTGCTGCCGCCGCGGGGATCGTCGGATCGACACTGATGGTGCTGATGGCCAATTCCAGCACGCCGATCCTGGCGTATGTGGCCGGCATTCTCGGCCTCCTTTTATGGCCGGTTCGGCGCAAGATGAAAGTAGTCCGCTGGCTGATCGTAATCACTCTCGTGCTTCTCGCGATTTTCATGAACGCTCCCGTGTGGTTCGTGATCGCTCATATCAATGTGGTCGGCGGTTCCGGGGGATATGACCGCGCCTTTCTGATCGATATGTGCATGCGGCATATCAGGGACTGGTGGCTCATCGGCACCAATCAGAATGGCAACTGGGGCTATGACATGTGGGATATGTCGGACCAATTCGTGGCCGAAGCCGAGACGGGCGGCATTCTTACGTTGGGTTGCTTCATTGCCATCATCGTCAAGTCTTTCAGCCGTCTGGGAAACATGAGGAAGCGGGCAAAACCGAAACAGCAGTGGCTGCTCTGGTGCCTCGGCGCCATTATGCTCTCGAATATCTTTGCCTACTTTGGCGTGGCCTATTGGGATCAGACGCAGGTCTGGTGGTTCGCATTTTTGGCCATGATCTGCGCCGTGACGGTTCCGGCCATGACGGACGGATTGACAAAAACTGATCCCGCGGTTGCGGAAGCGGTCATGCTCCCGGACCCGGTAGAAACCGCCCCGGACGCTCGCGAAGCAGTGCTGTTTCCGGGCCTTGGAAAGACAGTTCGGCTCTGGGGTGGCCCCGGCCTGTGACCGACCTGTCGATCATTATCGTCAATTGGAACTCCACCACATATCTTCTTAAATGCCTGGAGAGCATCTACGCCGAGACTCGCCAGACGGCGTTTGAGATTATCGTCGTCGATAACGCTTCGCCTGATGGCGATATCGGGATCGTGAAGCAGCAGTACCCCGACGTTGTCCTGATTGAGAGTCCTGTGAACCTGGGATTTGCTGGCGCGAACAATCTTGGTTTCCGCGCGTCCAGGGGCGAATATGTAGTTTTCCTTAACCCGGACACCGTGCTGCGCAACGCCGCTTTCGACCTTATGCTCCCGCAGGTGCGCTCGTTGCCTTCTGTTGGTGCGGCGGGTTGCACCCTGCTCAATGAAGATCTGTCCCTTCAGACGGCTGCCATCCAGACGTTTCCAACGATACTGAATCAGCTTCTGGATCTGGATATTCTTCGCAATCGCTTTCCAGCCTGCTCCTTATGGAACATTGCGCCGCTGTTCGCCGGCGGCACGCAGCCGAGTCGCGTAGAAGTCATTTCCGGCGCCTGCGTCCTGTTCAGGCGAGAGGTGTTTGCCGAGATCGGGCAGTTCAGCGAAGAGTACTTCATGTACGCCGAGGATCTGGACCTGTGTTACAAGGCGATGCAGAGTGGTTTCACGAACTATTACATTCCCCAGGCGCAAATTATCCATTACGGCGGAAAAAGTAGTGTCCGGCGACGGGCCGTCGTGATGAAGTGGAGATCGATTCTCCAGTACATAGCCAAACACCGCGGATATAGTTACCAACTAGTCTTTCGGGCCGCGATGGCGTGCGCCGCCCTCGCTCGCCTGGCTCTGTTGCTGGCCGCTGCGGCGGTAAGCCGAGGAGCGCGCAGAAACTCCGCCCGCGATGCGTTATTGAAATGGTGGCTGATCCTGGGGACAATGGTCACTCATTTTGCGCCAAAGCAGCAGGTTAAGGGCCTTTCGATCAAGGGAGCACAAGGGCGTTAGCACACCGCGTCGAATCGCGTGGAACGATGTTGAGGTCGAGAACAATCTATGTGTGGAATCTGCGGTAAATTGAACTTCGATCGGGAGAAGCCGGTCTCCAGCGGCCTGTTGAAACGAATGGCCGACACGATTGCTCATCGTGGGCCCGACGATGAAGGCTACTACCTGTCCGGCCCGGTGGGCCTGGGTTTTCGCCGCCTTTCAATCATCGACCTGGCAACGGGTCATCAACCGCTTTCGAATGAGGATGGGACTGTCTGGATTGTCTTTAACGGAGAAATCTACAACTTCGAAGAACTCCGTGACGATCTCCTGTCCCGGGGTCACATCTTCCGCACTCGTACAGATACCGAGGTGATCGTTCACCTCTATGAGGAATTCGGGACGGCCTGTGTAGACCGGCTCCGGGGAATGTTCGGATTTGCGATTTGGGATGAGCGCCAGCAGACTCTGATGCTGGCCAGGGACCGGGTAGGAATCAAGCCTCTCTATTACTCTGTCGCAGCCGATTCCCTTGTCTTTGGGTCAGAAATCAAGGCCATTCTGGCCGATCCGGAGATCGGCGCTCGGGTGCGGCCGGAAGTCGTCGATCGCTTTCTTACTTTCTATTTCGTTCCTGGCGAAGACACTCTCTTCGAGAACATCTTCAAGCTAAGACCTGGGTCGTACATGATCGTGCGACAGGGTAAACCCGAAATTCATCAGTACTGGGATCTGGCTTTCAATCCCACTCCGAGATCCATTGCAGACGCGGAAAACGAACTCCTCGAACTCCTGGATGAATCCGTCCGGCTGCACATGATCAGCGATGTGCCGGTCGGCATTCTCCTGAGCGGCGGCGTCGATTCCACGGCGATGGTCAGTTTTGCGAGCAGCAGAACCGATCGAACTCTGGGCAGTTTCACCCTGGGGTTTGAATCGGCCGAGGTTCCCGACGAGCGTCCGTACGCTCGCATCGCCGCCGAGCGCTACGGCACCGACCACCACGAGATGTCGATTTCGGCTGGTGACTTCAGAGACTTCCTGCCCCGCTATGCGTGGTTCATGGAAGAGCCCGTGTGCGAGGCGCCCGCGATCGCGCTTTATTACATCACCAAGCTGGCCCGGGAATCTGTAAAGGTCCTCATCTCCGGCGAAGGTGGCGACGAGGCATTTGCCGGCTATCAGACCTACCGCGGTGTTTTGTGGGCGGAGCGGCTCAAGAGCGCTCTTGGGCCATTGAAGGGCTCGGCCGCCGTCGCCGCCGGCGCTGCCAACCGGCTCCTGAAGAATGCGCGAGTTGCCAAGTATGCACCGCTGTTCGCCCGCTCATTCGAGGGCTACTACTATAGCCGCAGTTCGGGGCCTGATTCCTTCTTTAACAAGAATCACAACACGCTCTACTCCAGCGATTTCGCGAACCTGAGCGATGAGAGTTTCGCCACTCGCCCCATGAAAGATGTCATGGCGAGCTCGCGCGGCTTTGGCCTTGTCAACCGGATGTTATATGTAGACACGAAAACCTCGCTTCCCGATGATCTGTTGTTAAAAGCCGACAAGATGACCATGGCCAACTCCATCGAACTTCGTGTCCCCTTCCTCGATCACAAATTGCTGGAATTCGCCGCTTCTCTGCCGGAGAACCTGAAAGTTCGCGGCTTTACCACGAAATATCTTGCCAAGCGGGCACTCTCAAGCCGCATTCCTGAGCCAATCCTGAAGCGCCGCAAGGCCGGTTTCCCGGTGCCGTTCGGCGCCTGGCTGCGAACCGACCTTAAGGACTTTGTTCACGAAGTGTTGCTCGATCGCTCGACCATCGAGCGTGGCTACTTCAACACCGCCTGCATCGAATCAATGCTTCGGGCCAATGCCGAATCCGGCCTCTATGCAAAGGAAGTTCTGTCGCTGCTCACCCTGGAATTGTGGCACCGGGCTTTCCTGACAACCAATGCAGGAGTCAGCCCCGAGCCCGTCCAAGTCTGACCGGGCAGGGATTTGCAGGATATTTGTCATCCACAACCGATTTCGCATTCAGAGCTATGTCAAACAACGCCGTGAAATACGTGATCATCTCGCCGGTCCGGGACGAAGAAGCCAATCTCGCGCGGACGATCGAGGCCGTGATCGGTCAGTCCCTGCAGCCATCCGAGTGGATCATCGTGGACGACGGGTCGACCGACAGGACTGCTGAGATCGCCGACAGCTATGCCCGACAGCATGACTGGATCAGGGTATGCCGTCGGGATAACCGTGGCTTTCGCCAAGCCGGCGGGGGCGTGGTGGATGCATTCAACGATGGCTACGCTAATCTGCGAGCCAACGATTGGGAGTTTATTGTCAAACTCGACGGCGATCTCTCATTTAGCCCCGATTACTTCCAATCGTGTTTCCGCGCTTTCCAGGAAGAGAAAGCACTCGGCATAGCTGGGGGCACAATTTACAACGTTATCAATGGACAGGAGCATCCGGAGGTCTGTCCGGCCTTTCATGTTCGCGGCGCCACCAAGATCTACCGCCGTGCCTGCTGGGGCGCCATCGGCGGTTTCTGGCCGGCGCCCGGCTGGGATACGATGGACGAGGTCAAGGCGCAGATGCTTGGCTGGACTACACGAACACTGCCCGAATTGCGTGTCCTTCATCATCGGCCGACCGGCAAGAACGACGGAACTTGGGGCGCGGGGTTCAAGAACGGAAGGGCGAATTACATCTGCGGCTATCACCCTCTCTTCATGGTTTTGAAATGCGCCAAGCGGTTAAAAGAAAGACCTTATCTGATCCAGTCCGCCGCGCTGTTCTGGGGATTTATCTCGGGATATTTAAATGGCATTCGCCAGGTGGATGATCGGGCAACGATCAAGTATTTGAGACGTCAGCAGCTCGGCCGTCTCCTCGGACAGGAGACGATATGGCGATAGCCGTTTCGTCTGCGACCCCGTGGGCCGAGACAATCTCTGAGCAGTACGGCGCCACGAAGGAGGGCAGTGAAGACTCGTCGCGAAACGCCGTGCACCGGACGGTGAGACAGGTTTACGAACTAGACCCTCTCTCTGACTCGCGGTGGCCCGCCCTGGTGGCCACGCATCCGCAGGCTTCGGTGTTTCACACGCAAGCATGGCTCAGCGCGTTGCATGTCACCTATGGATACCGGCCGCTCGTTCTGACGACCTCCGCGCCCGAGGCCCCGCTGACCGACGCCATCGTATTCTGCGAGGTCGACTCCTGGCTGACCGGGCGGCGCTTGGTTTCGTTGCCGTTCTCCGATCATTGCGAGCCGTTGCTGAATGAGCCCGCGGCGCTCGAAGCGATGTTGTTGCACGCGCGCAGCCGAATGGAAGCAGGGCGCTACAAGCGAATCGAGATTCGGCCGCACTCGGCCCAGCGTGACCAGGTCCATGGTTTCCAGCCCCAGGGCGGCGCTGTTCTGCACCGGCTGGATCTTACCGCGCCCGCCGATCAGTTGTTTCGCAGCTTTCACAAAGACTGCATTCAGAGGAAAATCCGCCGCGCCGAGCGGGAGCAACTCGCATACGAGGAAGGGAACTCCGAGGCGCAGCTTCTCGATTTCTATCGGCTGATGACGATGACGCGCAGACGTCACGGGCTGCCGCCCCAGCCGCTGCAGTGGTTCCGCGCGCTGATCGCCGCGTTCGGTCCCAACCTGAAGCTGCGGCTCGTCCGCAAGGACGGCGCCGCGGTGGCCAGTATTCTCACTCTCTCGCACCGTCAAACCATGTTCTATAAGTATGGCTGCAGCGACGCCTCCGCGAATAAGTTTGGGGGTACACCTATGTTGTTCTGGCAAACCATTCAGGAAGCGAAGGCCCATGGCCAGAACGAACTGGATATGGGACGCTCCGATCTCGACGATCCGGGTCTGAGCGTTTTTAAGGAGCACTGGGGAAGCGTCCCTACCCCGCTGACGTACTGGAAATATCCCACCGAAGGGTCGCGAACGAGACCGGCGTGGCAAAAACATTTGGCGAATCGAGTGGTTTCAGCCAGCCCGGATCGAATCCTGCAACTTGTGGGGAATGTTCTCTACCGGCACATGGGCTGAAGCTGGTATGGCCCGAAAAATAACCATCAATTCATCTACGATCGGTCTAGACCTCTTATGCTTTTTGAATTGTACTATCTTGTGAAACCGATTCTGCCTTGGCGTCTTCGTGTGTCGTTGCGCCGGCTGCGTGCCGAGCGCCGGCACCGGGAATTCGCTGCGATTTGGCCCATCGACCCTGCGGCAGCCGCGGCTCCTCCGCGCTGGCCAGGCTGGTCGGGTGGCAAACAATTCAGCCTGGTTCTCACCCACGATGTGGAAGGGAAAAAGGGATACGACCGCGTTCCGCGCCTGGTGGAACTGACGCAAAAATACGGTTTCCGCGCCTGCTTCAATTTCGTTCCCCAAGGCGAATACCAGGTCACCCCGGCGATGCTGGAGTTGCTCGAACGCGCGGGGTTTGAGGCCGGCGTCCATGGGCTGAAGCACGACGGGAAGTTGTATCGGTCGCCGAAGAAATTCGCGGCCAGCGCCGCAGGGATTCGAGAAGTCCTCGACCGGTGGGGTGCGGTGGGCTTCCGTTCGCCGCTCATGCAGCACCGTCTGGGGTGGGTGCACCTGCTGGGTTGCGAGTATGACTGCTCCACCTTCGACGTCGACCCGTTCGAGCCGGAACCCGATGGCATGCGCACCATCTTTCCCTTCTGGGTACAGGCTCCCGGAACCGAGGGTTTCGTCGAGCTGCCTTACACGCTCGTCCAGGATTTCAACCTTTTTAAGGTTCTCGGAGAACAGAACATCGACATCTGGAAGAAGAAACTGGACTGGCTTGTGGAACAGGGAGGGATGGCCCTGTTGAATACGCATCCCGATTACATGTGCATGGACGGTTCGCCGGAGCGGGATGAGTATCCCGTAGCTCGATACGAGCAGTTCCTGTGCTACTTGCGTGACAACTATAGCGACCAGTGCTGGCATGCCCTGCCGCGCGAGGTCTCCCGATATTATTGCGAGGAACTGCCAGCCGCCTCCCGCAACACCCGTCGTCGCATCTGCATGGTGGCCTACTCCGGATATGAAACCGACGGCCGCATCCGCCGCTATGCCGAAGCACTGGCCCGGCGCGGCGACATGGTGGACGTGATTGCCCTGGAGGGGCCACTGAGTCGCGGAAAGGAAGTCAGCACGCTGAACGGAGTCACCATCTATCACATTCAGCGCCGCGACCATGACGAATTGGGCCCCTGGAGCTATGCCTCCCGGCTGCTCCGCTTCTTGTTTCGGTCATCCAGCGTTCTCACCCGGCTGCACAAACTCAATCGCTACGACGTCGTGCACATTCACAACATGCCGGATTTCCTGGTCTTCGCCGCCTGGTACCCGAAAATGACCGGGGCGCGCCTGATCCTCGACATTCATGACATCGTTCCGGAGCTCTTCGCCAACAAATTCAAAACCGGACTGAAGCGGTTCTATGTAACTGGCCTGCGCTATATGGAGAGGTTGTGCTGCCGTTTCGTCGACCACGTTATTATCTCCAATCATCTCTGGGTCGAGAAGATCGTGGCCCGGTCCGTCCCGGAGGCCCAGTGCTCCGTTGTCCTCAACCTTCCCGACCCCACTGTCTTTTCCCAGCGGCAGCGCACTCGTCAGGATGGCCGCTTTATCGTGATTTTCCCGGGTACTTTCCAGTGGCACCAGGGCCTCGATATCGGCATCAAAGCCTTCGCCGAATTCAGGAAGAAGATGCCCAACGCCGAGTTCCATCTTTACGGCGCGCAGGACGAGAAGCTCACCAATTGGCTGAAAGACCTTGTGCGCGAGCTCGGACTCGAGAACGCGGTGAAGTTCTGCGGAATTGCGTCGCTCGATGACATCCCGGAAATCATTGCCAATGCGGATCTCGGCATAGTGCCCAAGCGCGCGGATTCGTTCGGCAATGAGGCTTACAGCACCAAGATTATGGAATTCATGTCCCAGGGCATTCCGGTCGTAGCGTCGCGGACTAGGATCGACAGTCACTATTTCGATGAGGACACGGTCCGCTTCTTTCCCTCGGGCGATAGTGCGGCCATGGCTGAGGCGATGTATGAAGTGGCTCAGAACCCGGCGCTGCGGGAATCTCTCATACGGCGCGGCCTGGAATATGTGGAACTCCACGGCTGGGATCAGACCAAGCAGCAGTACTTCGATCTCATCGACAACCTCTCCACCCAGCGGTTTGATACTCATGACCTGAAGCGGGGATTCACTTCGGTCGTCGAAGGGTGAGCTCCGCTTCCATTGCCTAAATGTCAGCCGCAAAATTGATGCTTAATCATACGCTGCAAATCACGTCGGCCATCGAATTGCCATCTCCAGACATCACGATCGTGGAAGTCGATCCCTGGAAGGATCCACGCTGGGAGTCCTTCGTTCTGGGTCATTCGGACGCCACGATCTATCACCATCCTGCCTGGCTGAAGGCCCTCGAGAACGAATATCACCAGCGGTCGCTCTTTCTGGCGTGCCAGGATCCGGATGGAACGCTGCGGGGCGTTTTTCCGCTGATGTACACGTGCGGTCTTCCTCTCAGCCGCGATCCACTCACCGGACCCCGACTCTCCTCGCTGCCACGTACGCCCCTGGCCGGACCCCTCGCCGCCGATCGCGCGGCCCTGTCTGCGCTGGTGCGCGAAGCTCTGCGCCGGGCCTCCGTCCACTCCGTTCGTCTGCAGATCAAGGCGCAGACAGAAGAGCTGAACCACGGCATCGAGGAAATCGTGAGAAAGGCGTGGCGCCAGACCTACATCGTGCCCCTCGCCGGAAAACCCGGCCAGCCGTATCAGATTCCCGGCGGTCAAAATCGCTCCAGCATCAAACGGTCGATCAACAAAGCTATCGCCAGCCGTGTGCGTACGCGTCCTGCGGAGACAGAGGGCGACCTGCGTATCTGGTATCGGATTTATCTCGAGACAATGCGCCGGAACGTTGTCCCTGCCAGGCCCTACAGGTTCTTTCTGGCGCTCTGGGAACTGATGCGATCGAGGGAGATTATGCGGTTGTTGCTGGCCGAGCAGCAAACGGCGACCGGTTCTCGTATCATCGGTGGTCATTTGTTTTTTACGTTCGGTTCGACCGTGACTTATGCGTTCGGCGCGTCGCACGCCTCCGACTTCGCTCTTCGCCCCAACGACATCATCATGGGTCAGGCCATCAATGATGCCAGCGTGGCCGGGTACAAGTTCGTGGACCTTGGCGAAGTGCCGAAGGGCGACGACGACCTGGCGAGGTTCAAGACTAAATGGGGCGCGGAGCCGGTGCGTCTGTACCGGTATTACTTCCCGGACTTCCCGGACGCTGACCCTTCGCCCGACAAAAAAGCAGGCTCTGCCTTCGTGCTCGCGAGGAGGATCTGGAGTCAGCTGCCGCTGGGCGTGACGTCGTGGCTGGGAGATCGGATATACAAGTACCTCTGATTGCCGCGGGGAGATCTTTTGGTGCTTCCGGCAGGGAGCACTCACCTGGAGTTAGAAGTCTCCTGTCCCTGCGTTGTTCAGCCCGTCTATTTAGCAGGTGCAGCCGCCAATGTCTGTAGAAGTAGCCCCGGAGATCGAAAGCGTTGCAGGGCCTTCATCGCCTCGACCGCCGCACCGATTCACGCGCCGGTCGTTCCTCACCCTTGCGGCCACCTCCCTGGGGGGGGTTGCACTCTATTCGGGCGAAATCGCACGTCACAAACTGTCTGTCGAAACCTACACGGTCCACCTTCCCCGCCTGCCAGAGGCCTTCCGCGGCATGCGGATCGTGCAAATCTCTGACATCCATTATCTAGAATGGACCGAAAGCTTCTTTCTCCGGCATGTAGTCGATCACGTCAACGCCCTCAACCCGGATCTGGTCGTGCTTACCGGGGATTTCGTCACCTACGGGCCGATTCGTTGGCCCAGCGAGGAGGCGCACAAGAGATACGCCCTTCGCCACTTGCCGGAATGTGTCTCCATCCTCGGCGGCATCCGGTGCCCGATGCGCTATGCCACGCTGGGCAACCACGACATGATGGTCGGCGGTCGATATGTCTATGGCGATCTGGTCAACCAGGGCCTGCCCATTCTCAGAAACAGCGCCACGCCCCTCGAGAGGAGTGGCCAGCGCCTGTGGCTGGTAGGTCTGGGCAGCGCCTGCGCGAGAGATGTGGATCTGGATCGTGCCATTCCAGACTCCGCTGTCCGCGACAAGGAAGCGATGATCGTTCTCGCGCACGAGCCCGATATTCTGCCCGAGATCGCCAAACACGGTCCCGACCTGATGCTTGCCGGCCATACCCACGGCGGGCAGGTTTGCATCCCTTTTTTGCCGCCCGCCTTCCTGCCCGCCTACGGGAAACACTATCCCCAGGGCTGGTTCCGCTGCGGTCCCACACAACTCTATGTAAATCGTGGCATTGGCACCATCGGCGTTCCGTTCCGCCTGAACTGTCCGCCGGAGATCACGCTGATGATTCTGGCCTGAGTCCGCAGGCGCTGTAACTTGAACCCCAGGTGAGGACAGACAACAAGTAACTCCCCAATGAGTCATGCCGATGAACAAATGGGGGATTGTTCGAAGCCGGGAGCCTCGGTAAAACCATCATGCGGGTGTAGTTTAACTGGTAGAACTGGGGCCCTCCAGGTCTCAGGTAAGGGTTCGACTCCCTTCGCCCGCTCCATGTTCGGCTCGATCGCCAGGGTCACGGCATAAGCCGGTGCTGGTTGCAAAAGATTCGAAGCAGGGACCCGTGATCGAGCTCCCCAATTCTGCACTTGAGATTTGATCCGAATGTCTGATTCTGTCTTGTCGATTTCCTCAGGCTTGCCAGAGGCCACTGCGGCCGCGGTGTCAAAAAGGCACGCGCCCTCGGGTGATCGGATACCTGTCCTCGACGGAATCCGAGGCATCGCCGTCCTTCTCGTCATGACCTACCATTTTTGGGTCGTGGGCATTGCGGGTAACGCGCCATCTTCGAGTGCGTCCTCCAGTTCGGCTGCCACCCTGTCTTGGGAGCACGTTTACGCCTATGTGGCGGGGATGGGCTGGATCGGCGTCGATCTGTTTTTTGTCCTCTCCGGGTTTCTGATTACCGGAATCCTCTGCGACTCGCGAGAATCTCCGCACTACTTCCGCGTCTTCTATGGCCGCAGAACAGTTCGCATCTTTCCGCTCTACTATGCCGCCCTGACCATCTTTTTTCTCCTCGGCCCATCCGTCATGGCGCACATCTATCGCCCCGCGCTGGCAGACATCGAGAGCGGCACAACCGTGAAGCTGTTCGCATGGACCTATCTTCTCAACTGGTACGAGGGGTTCAAAGGATGGAACGCAGTCGCCCACCCGCTCCAGCATTTCTGGTCCCTGTCCATTGAAGAACAGTTCTACCTGATATGGCCGTTCCTGGTCCTGAAGTTAGCGCGACGGCGGCTGATGGCGGCCTGCTTCAGCCTCATGGCGGTGGCACTGGCGCTGCGAGCCCTCCTCTACTGGCTTCATCTTCCGTTCGCTGCCTATACCTGGACGATCTGCCGCGCAGACTCGCTCGCCGTGGGAGCTGCCGTCGCTTTGGCAGCCCGCGATCCTGGCGACTGGAAGTTACTCCTTAAATGGGCTCGACGCCTGGCGCTGCCTGCACTCGCTGCCATCATCCTGGCGCGGATTCTCAACCCGCGTTGCACGGTCGGCCCAGGCGATACCCCCACTTTTTTCATGAACACGTTCGAACTTACTCTGACGGGAATTTTCTTCGCGGCCTCGATAGCGCTCGCGGTTGCCTCGCACCTCAAGAGCCTGGGCCATCGTCTCCTGGCCTCGTCCTTTCTGCGGTTCTTTGGAAAATACAGCTACTGCCTTTACATCTGCCACCTCCCCGTCATCGTGGTCTTTGCCAAGGCAGGACTGAACTCCACCCATCTGGCCGGAAAACTGCACAGCGAACTGCTGGCGGTTCTGGCCGTCGACGCCGCCGCCTTTGCCGCGTCGATCGTCATCGCCTTCTTGAGCTGGCACCTTTACGAAAAACAGTGGCTCAAGCTCAAAAACCTTCGCGGTCTGCGCCGCGAGCACCAGCTCCCAGCGCAGTTGGCCGTGCAGGACTGACTGCTCTTTGCATCACTCTCCGTATGGCTGCAGAAATTTACACCCAGGCCGGCCTCCCGCAACGCCGCGGATCTCCTGGCCAACTTAGAGGGGAAGGTTAGTGAAGTGTCGGAACCGCTTTTCAGCATAGTTATCGCATGTTACAACCACGAGAAGTTCATAAGGGACGCTGTGGAATCCGTGCTGCGCCAGCAGCATCCCAGCACGGAAATCGTCGTTGTAGATGACGCTTCCAGGGACGGAAGCGCCGAGGTGCTCAGCTCGTTTGGCCAGTCAATCGTCTTCGAAAGGCTTCCCGTAAATCGGGGCGCCGCGGCTGCCCGCAACCACGGCGCGTCCGTTACAACAGGGAAGTATCTGATCTTCCTCGACGGAGATGACGCTTTAATGCCGTGGACCCTCAAAGTGTATGGCCGGATCATTGAGCAGCGCAGTCCGACGCTCATTCTGGGCCGATCCTCTCTCTTCTATGGCGATCTCCCAACGATTAAGGCCGGGCCTGAACACGGGATTCGATTCGTTGAATATGCAACTTTCCTGGATAAAGACAGGTCATGGGTCTATAACACCAGCTCGCTGGTCCTTGAACGTGCGGCATTCCAGCACGCCGGTGGATGGTCTGAGGATATTTTTTACCAGGACATTCAGGATCTCCTGAATAAGCTGGGAGATGCAGGCAGGACAAACATTGTGCTCGCGCCCGAGACGGTGCTCTACCGGATGCATTCAACCAATGCGGTCCGCCGCATCACGCCGTTTATCGAAGGGATCCATGTGCTGCTGGCAAAGGCCAGGCAAGGTGCCTATCCCGGTGGCCGAGCGGTACGGCTCAAAAGAGCGGTGTGGTTTGGCGGCCTGATCTTCTATTGGGCCAAAGAAGGGTTGCGTAGCGGGCACTTTCTTGACACGCTGAAACTCCTGTTCACCTATGGGTGGATGGTGCTTCTTGCCGTCATCCGCAAGGCCGGTGCGTTCGTTGCCGGCCGAAGACCGATTGAGGTGTTAACATTGGAGCCGAACGCACCGGAAAACCCACTAGGTTCGCATCCTCGGCACCCCTCGCCGGAACATTCCTGAAGAGTATGAAAAAACCGGCCACGATCGCTTGATCGCGCCCGGTGTCAAAGGGAGAAAGAATGCAAATCGGAATCATAGGTTGCGGCTTTACCGCTGACCACTATTTGTTCTGTCTGAAATGGCACCCATTCCTGAAGGTAGTCGGCGCCACCGACCGGGATCCTGAGCGTGCTTCGAAGTTCTGTAATCTCCACTCGGTAAAACTGTATCCCGCCTTAGAGGATATGTTGGCCGATGACAGCATCGAGATGGTCTTAAACCTGACTAACTCCAGCAGCCATCACGAAACCTCCAAGGCATGTCTGACTGCCGGAAAGCATCTGTTCACCGAGAAGCCTCTGGCGACCGACTTTGCCCAGGCCAAGGAACTGGTACAACTGGCCGAGGCTAAAGGTGTCTATTTTTCAGCGGCCCCCTGTAACTTGCTGGGTGAAACCGCCCAGACCCTATGGAAGGCACTGCGCAATAAGGAAATTGGGGAGGTTCGCCTCGTCCTTGCTGAGCTGGACGATGGTCCATTCCACCTGGCCGAGCCGCATCTGTGGAAATCGGAATCTGGCGCGCCCTACGATTACCGCGAAGAGTTCAAGATGGGCGTTACAGTAGAACATTCCGCGTATTATCTGGGTCTCTTCTGCGCCTTCTTTGGCCCGGCTAAGACGATTACGTCGTTTTCGGCGGTTCTGTGGCCCGACAGGCCGATTTCCGCTGAAGAGCGCCTGAACATCACGACTCCCGACTTCTCGGTTGCCTGCGTCACCTTTGAATCCGGTGTGGTCGCGCGATTGACCTGCAGCCTGGTCGCGCCATTTAATCATGTGCTCAAGATAACCGGAGATGCCGGTGTCATTACAGTGAACGAAGTCTGGAACTATTCAGCGCCGGTGTATGTCGATAAGTACTCCTCCATGAGATATCGGTCGGAGAGATACGCAATCACCAAGGAGCATCCCGTCATTGCGAACATTGTCGGGAAACACAAGGTCTATCCGCCGGTCAGAAAAGCAAGTCTGAAAAAACGCTATGCCCGATACCACATGGATTATGGAAGAGGAATTGCAGATCTGGCGCTGGCGATTCAGCAGCAACGCCCCCCTCGGATACCAGCCGATTTCTGTTTGCATCTCACGGAACTGGGCTTGGCGATTCAAAACGCGGAGCCAGGACCTTACCAGGTTAAGACGACTTTTAAGCCCTTACAGCCCCTGGATGAGGCCGGCCTCAAAGAATTGATTCCGCCGCAGTGGTAAAGAGCAGCGCGCATTGGCTGACTCCGCTCATTCAGCAAGGTCATAGGCCGCGCGCTGATGAGAAACACCAGTTAGAGCTTCTTCTGTTTATTACAAACCGATGATCTGGCTGCCGCTGAGGACGTAGGGATTGCGCCAGGAATGCCGATTGGTGCCGAGGAATTTGGGGGATGAAATTCACGGAGACGTCATTGCTTGGGTTGGCTCGATTCGTACGCTCGTGCCACGGAACAGGCCCTCAGCGGAAAGTCTATTCCATTCTGTAACATCGCTCGCAGCCGGCCATATGCGTTCACACCTTTCCCTCGTCCGCAGTAACTCCAAAATGATTACCGGCGAATCAGCTCAACCAAATCAACCGTGGTCAGCACTTCTTCCAGTTGGTAACATGATTAGAAGATGGTCGGAGTGTCCGCCCTGATGCTAACTGATGTCGCTGCCGCGTGAGCTCGGTACGGACGGCACCGGATCGCTATTGGTACCTCGGCCAGACCACTTCTGAAGGTGCGGAAAGAAGCCAGGCAGGTGACTCGAGAGTTTTCAATTCTGGCCTAACATAGGTATTGCATTCACATCTGGCCTAACATAGGTATTGCATTCACATCTGGCCCAACATAGGTATTGCATTCACAGACAGGGCCGATAGAATCCCCCTACGATCCTGGTAAATGACAGTCGGTTTTTTCTTGACTGACCATCGATCGGATCGCGGCTTGCCCCGTGTCGACCGGTCATGTTGCTTGGTTTCTATGCACAGCGCTACCCCCCCAAAGGAGAAGTTTTCCATGAACATCATTCTTGGATGCCAGCACGCCAGTTCCTCTGCAAGTCGCCTTGGTTCTTTCAATCAGAAACTCAGCCAATGGACTATGCCCGTTCTGGTTCTGCTTGTTCTCCTGTGCGGCATGACTGCCTCGGTCCAGGCGCAGAGTGCGGTTTACAACGGCGGCATCACGAGCACGATTAACTCGACGTTTGCAGGACCATTGGGCGTAACCACAGATTCCAGTGGCGACATTTATGTCACCGACAACAACTCTGCGACGAACACTGCGACCGTGTATAAGATGACGTACACCGCCAGCACACACACCTACGGCGCCCCCCAGTCTCTGCCGGGTCCGGCCGGCGGGTTCCCATGCCCGGCCACGGTGAGTGAAGGCGATCCGTGCCTGAGAGACGTCGCCGTCGACCACAACGGCTACCTATGGGTCGCCGCTTTCGGTGACTATCCCACCCCGGCTGGCCAAGTGTACATCTATAAGTCCGGGACGTCCGCCCCTCCTGTCTCTGTCGGGAGCGGCACCTGGAAAAGCCCGTGGGGCATCACCGCTGACACCTTGGGGAACGTCTATGTAACCGACTACGCCGCTGAAACGATCACTAAAATCGCGAATGGGGCGACGACGCCGACGCTCACGGCAGTGTACACCTACACTGGTGGTACAAACGGCATCCAGTATCCTCGTGGTATCGCGGTCAACTCGAGTGCAGACCTCTTTGTCATTGACGGCAACGCGGGCCAGGTGAAGGAGCTGCCCCCGCCCTATACCGGAACCCCAAACACCGTGAGCCCCGGTTTCCAGGGTCCAGGTGATCTCGCCCTCGACGCGAATGGCAATATCTGGGTCTCTGAGTTCTCAACCGATCTCGTGGGCGAACTGGCAGGCTGGAATGCCACCACCAACTCCTTCGCAACCGTTCTAAGCTGGGGCACCGGACTGAACAGCCCCACGTCTGTCTTCCCGGATTCCACAACCGGCAACATCCTCGTCTCCGATAACGGCAACCAAGCGATCAAGCAGATCGCCCTTCAACCCGCCAATTTCGGCAGCGTCGCGGTGGGCTCCACTTCGACAACAGCTCAAACGCTCACGTTCACCGTTGCCGGCACGACCACGACCTTTGCGGCGCCCGTTATCCTCACCCAGGGAGCCACCGTCAACTCTGATTTTGTCGTTGGCGGCTCCGGAGGTTGGACTTGCAACCCCAACAACGGGAATACGCTGTGCACAGTGACTGTGAACTTCGCCCCGAAGGCCCCCGGTCTCCGCTTTGGTGCCGTGGAACTCGAGAATACCTCCAACCTCGTGTTGGCGACGGCACCTCTCTTCGGCACCGGTGCGGGTCCTGAGCTTGTCTTTAACCCTGGCGCATCGACGACCACGTTTACCGGCTTCGGCTCGGGCGTCTCGCCCAAGAAGATCGCCGTCGATGGGAGCGGCGATATCTTCATTGCCGATGCGCAATCAGGCAAGATCTTCAAAATTACGGCTGGATCAACCGTTGCCAACCCCATTGTCACCGGGCTCAACGCGTCGTACGGTATTGCGATCGATGGTTTGGGAAATCTATTCGCGACCGAATACTACGGGTCCTTTGTCGACGAATTCCTCGCGCCGGGTTACACCACCGTCCAACATCTGGCGCCCGCGTTTACTTTTAGCGGGCCGCTCGGCCTGGCCTTCGATGGCAATGGCAACCTATACGTCGCCGACGCAGGCAGCAAGAATAAAGTGGAAGAACTCACCTGGGACAGCGGCTACTCCAACGTCATAACCCTGAGCCCCTCGTTTGGCAAACCCTTCGGTGTCGCAGTGGACACCAGCGGCAATGTCTGGGTCGCCGACTATGGACAGAGCCCCATCGCCCCATCGGTCACCAAGCTGAGCGCCACGGGCATCGTGAGCGGCACCTACAGCG
>JBEKWT010000017.1:0-20338 GCA_049512795.1 Occallatibacter sp. | reverse complement strand
CCTCGCCGCTATCCGTCAAGAGAATTGCGCTTGATCGAGGCTCCAGCCGATGACCGTCTTGGCCTTGCAAGGAGGGCTCTTTCCCAGGGTCGAAGAGGTCATCAGGGGCGGTTCGGGAAGTATCGACCGCCAAACGCCAGATCTTCCCCGCGGGCAAGGCCGGAATCGGAAAATCAACTGCTCTGGTGTCGGCGTTAAAAAGAAGGAACAGGTCGGGTTCTGTCTGTCCCAGAATCAGACACGCGAACGATTTCTGCTGCTGGTCCGCCCAGCCGGGAGTGCCACCGTTCGGTCCGAACCATTTTATGTCTGCATCCGTGTAGAACTTTTCTTTTCGTAAAACAGGATGGGCTCGGCGAAAAGCGATCATTCCTCGAGTGAAGCGGTGGATCTGTTTGTGCTCTTCGAGCAGGCTCCAGTCAAACCAGCTCACCTCGTTATCCTGGCAGTAGGCATTGTTATTGCCGCGCTGGGTTCGGCGAAACTCATCGCCGCCGAGCAACATGGGAACCCCTCGAGAAATAAACAGCGTCAACAGGAAATTCTTGATTAGGTGGTTGCGCGCGTCCTCGACACCGGGATCCTGGCTCGGTCCTTCCACCCCGCAATTGTCGCTGTAGTTGGCATCGCTTCCATCACGGCTGAACTCGCCATTCTCGTTATTGTGTTTCTGGTTGTAGCTGACCGAGTCGTTCATGGTGAAGCCGTCATGACAAGTGACAAAATTGAGGCTGCTTGCGGGTCCTTTGCCTGAGCTTTGGTACAGATCAGAGCTTCCACAGATCCGGCTTGCGAACCATCCGATCATACCCGCGTCGCCAATCCAGAAGCGGCGCACATCGTCACGGAAACGGCCGTTCCATTCCGTCCAACGCCTGGTGGAAAAATCTCCCACTTGATAAGCACCGCCGGCGTCCCAGGCTTCCGCGATGATCTTTACGTCACGCAGAATGGGATCTTCGGCAATGTTTTCGAGAAGCGGGGCGTCGCGCAGAATGTTCCCGTGCTCATCCCGGCCGAGGACGGAAGCGAGGTCGAAGCGAAATCCGTCAACGTGCATGTGCATTACCCAGTAACGGAGCACACTCATGACCAGCTCTCTTACGACAGGGTGGTTGGCATTCAGCGTATTGCCCACGCCTGTAAAATCCTTGTAGTACCGGCGTTGGTTCTCCTGCAACATATAGAAGATTGAGTTCTCAATGCCGCGCAGGCAGATCGTGGGTCCCAGCTCATCGTTCTCAGCTGTGTGGTTCAACACAATGTCCAGGATCACTTCGATGCCGGCGCGATGAAAAGCCTTGACCATCTCTCGGAATTCCACGATCTGCCGCCAGTGCGATCCTTCAAAGCTATAGGACTGCTTGGGAGCAAAGAAGGCGACCGGATTGTAGCCCCAGTAGTTCTTGAGTCTCTCTCCCGTGATTGGATTGAGCCGCTGCAACTCATTTTCGTTAAACTCGAGGACAGGCATCAACTCAATGGCGGTTACTCCCAGGTCCTGGAGATAAGGGATTTGTTCGGTCAACCCGGCGAAGGTTCCAGGGCGCTCCGCTTTCGAACTGTTATGAATTGTGAAGCCGCGAACATGTGTCTCATAGATGACCGTATCGGAGGCGGAATGTTTTGGAGGAGAATCCATCTCCCAGTCGAAATTGTCGCGGGTGACGATCGATTTCGGTGTGGTGCCGGCGTTATCGACAGTCGAAATGCTCAAGTCAGCTAGTTTGCTGGAGGAATCGTAGCCGCGGGCGGCTGAAAAGTCCCAATTCTCAACGCCGGCAAATGCTCTTGCATAGGGATCCAGGAGCAACTTGTGCGGGTTGAAGCGATAGCCTTCTTCCGGTTGATAAGGTCCCTCGATGCGATAACCGTAGAGTTGTCCTTCGGCAATGCCTCGCACCCAGACGTGCCAAATGTCACCTGTCCGATGACGCATTGGATCCAGGTCAATGATCCTCGCCGGAGTGGAATCGTCAGGATGTTGGTAGAGCTCCAGACGAATACGGGTCGCATGACGGCTGAACAAAACGAAACAGACTCCGTCTGCTTGTTGATGTGGGCCACCAATCGGAAGCGGAGTTCCCGACTGAATATCACTTTCCTCAGGCGATGCTGCGAAACCACTCGCCGGATTCTGCTCTGTCACTGATTCAGTCCTTGACATAGTTTTACATCCTCACGTGTTACTGGCCTGCTTGTTCCACCCGTGGAAAAACGAGAGGTCGCCCGCATTCCATGCCTCGCGAAGTCCGGGAGCACTCAGATCCCAGTCTGGGCGGATTTCACTCGTCGCGGCGCGCAGATCGCGCCAAAGGTCGGCGAGCGATGGGCGTCCCCAGAACCAGTAGCCGTTATAGATGCTGTAAATCACGAGGCCCGGCTTGAGCACGAGCGTATGCGGGATCATCGGATTGTGCTCGGGGTCGGTGTACTCCTGGATGTCGAGATCCTTCTGAATCGTTCGGCCGGGGTCCGAAAGAAAGGTCCATTGGGCTCCGACGGACGCACGGAATTCCTGTAGTGTATGGTGATCGTCAGTGGCGATCGTGACGACTTGAGTATAGGCGACCGCGATCTTCGGGTAGAACGCGGCGATTTCCAAATGCTGCTGGTGCTCCTTTGGGCAATAGTGGCCGCGCGCGAGCGTAAGGATCAGCGGATCATCGCCCTGCAGCTCGCTGAGCTTGCGCATTTCGCCCGTGTGATCGGGCAGCTCGTAGTCGGGAAAAATGCCTCCGGGCACGATATCAGAACGCATGATTGGACTCCTCCGTTGAGTCCGTAGGCTACCTCATAGATCCAGACTGACACCCACGCTTGGCTGGGAGCAGCATACGAGCACGTTCCCTGGAGCGGGCCTCTCCAGCGGCTCGGGGTTATAAATAACCGATCCATCAATCAGACCAGTTATACAGGTATGACAGACTCCAGTCCGGACTCCTTTTACTTTCGATGCGTCGGCAGCAACTTGCGGCTACCAGCGACGAGCCGGAGCGGCGCCATCCACGTGGAGAATCTCTCCGTTCACGTGACCCGCCTGTGCCAGGTAATGAACAGCATCGACGATATCCTTTACCGTCGCCTTTTTCACAACCGGCTGTGTCGAGTCGTTGGGAACATTCGGGTGCATTGGTGTATCCACTTCGCCCGGAGCTACAGCGTTAAAGCGAATGCCATCCTTTGCATACTCGACGGCGAGGTTCCGGGTTGCTGCATTCAAGCCACCCTTCGTCATCATCGAAACCGAACCGCATTCACCTGCGATTGGCCGATCGGCAAGCGCCGCTGAGATGCTCACAATGCAGCCCGATTTTCGTTCCAGCATCTCTTTCACGGTGCGCTGCGTGATGTAAAAAAATCCAAGCAGATTGGTGGAGACAAGGGCTTCGAAGTCTTCGGTAGTGAAGTCAGTGAAAGGTTTGTTGAGGAAGATGCCGGCGTTATTCACCAAAACGTCGACGGCTCCAAAGTTGTCGATTGCAGCTCCGACCGCCTGGGCAGCGGTTTGCTCTTTGCTGATATCGCCATCGACCAGAACCAGACTGCCTGAGGCGGTCAGCTTTCGAGTTGCGTCACGAGAGGTTGCGACGACGTTATAGCCCTCCGCCAGAAAACGTTCAACCAAACCCGCGCCAATGCCCCCCGAGGCGCCGGTAATGATTGATGTTGGTTTGCCCGGCATACAAGACCTTTCGTTTAGAAGTGCGAACCCAATACAAAGTTGCGTCGCCAGCCCTACGCAAACGGCTCCAGCCTGGCGAGGATCAACGGCAGATATTCCGCGACCGTCGGATGAATATGCATGGCACGCTGGATGACCGTGTACGGCGCCTTCGCATACATGACGTCCAGCAGAACGTGGATTACTTCGTCGCCTCCGACTCCAAGAATCGCGGCTCCGAGAATCTGTTTCGTTTCCGCATCGACGCAGATTTTGATGAAACCTTGTGTCTCACCTTTCTCATTGGCGCGGCTCACTTGACTCATTGGGTATTTCGCAGCGAGCGCGCGACGCCCGGATTTCCGTACCTCTGCGTCCGTCATGCCGCATCGCCCAAGCGGCGGATCAATATATAGCGCGTAGGCCTGGATCCGGTCGGAGACCCGGCGATGGTCGGCGTTGAAAAGATTGTCCGCAACGATCTCGTAGTCGTTATAGGAAGTGTGGGTAAAGGCGCCGCGGCCGTTACAGTCCCCCAACGCCCAGATGCCGGGCACGTTCGTTTGCAGTTGATCGTCAACCACTATGTAGCCGCGGTGGTCGGTGGCAACCCCAGCCAGGTCCAGTCCCAGATCGCTCGTGTTGGGAGTACGTCCCACGGCCATAAGAACGTGAGTGCCGACTACTTCTGGCGGGCCTTCTTCGCATGTGAGGCCAACGGCGACGCCGCCATCGCGTTTCTCGAGCGAGATACATTTCGCGTTCAGCCGGATGTTTATGCCCTCAGCCTCCAGGATTTCGAGCACAGCCTGGGAAATGTCTTCGTCTTCCCGTCCAATCAGGCGCGGTCCCATCTCCACAATCGTGACTTCGCTCCCGAGGCGGCGATAGATCTGGGCGAACTCCAGCCCAACATAACTTCCGCCGACGATGATGAATTGCTCGGGCAAAAAATCGATGTCCATGATCGATGAGTTGTTGAGAAATGGGACGTCGTGAATCCCGGGCATTTCCGGAACCGTAGCGCGCGCACCCACGTTAATAAAGATCTTGTCGGCTTCGAGTACTTCGTCGTTAACCGCGACAGTGTTCGACGACTGAAAACTGGCCTGACCCTGAATGACCGTGCAATTTGCAGTTCCTCGGAGCCACTTTTCCACTCCCTTGCTGGACGTCGCCGAAGCTGCATCTTTGCGGGCCTTCACCCGCTTTATATCGACGCGCACATCACCAGTAGTGAAGCCATATTCCGCACCCCTGCGTGCAACATGGATCGCGTAGGCACTCGCCACGAGCGTCTTTGTCGGGGTGCATCCCGTATTCACGCATGTGCCGCCGAATTTGCCGCGCTCGATGATAGCGACGGTTTTACCGGCGCCCGCAAACCGCGCTGCCATGGGCGGGCCCGCCTGGCCCGTCCCGATAACGATTGCGTCGAAGTGCTTCATCGTATTGGTCAGCGTGCCCCCTCAATCTGGAGCCTGCCGTCTTTGGCCGCCTCCTCGGGGGTCTTGCCGTCCTGACGCGCGACAATGTAGGCGGCGTACCAGACCGACCACTGGTGCTTGGGAGCGGTAGGTTCGTATTCGCTGTGGTGCTTCTCCGCCTCTTGCAAGAGTGCGGTCAGGGTTGCGACATCCAAGTTACTAAGTCCTCGGCCGGGCAGCCGCGTTGTGACCTCCTGAAGCAGCCATCCATTGCCGTCGGGGTCACGAAATGTGGCGAACGTGCCGTAGGTGGCATGCTTGGGCGCCGGCCCGCCGACGCGACCGCTGCCGCCGTTCCGGAACTGAGCGCCTGGTGTTCCGGGGTGGAACACCTCACTCACTTCAATACCGCGTGCGACGAGATCTTTGCGCGCAGCCGCAACATCGGAGACGACCAGGTAAAGGCCTTGGGCCGATCCTGGCGCAGCGGATGTTATCTTCGAGCCAAACTGAACCGAGCACCCTGAGCCGGGCGGCGTGAATTGAACAACCCGAAAGCCGTTATCGAAAGGGAAGTCGGCGTCGAGCCGCCACCCGAGTTTGGTGTAGAACTCCTTCGAGCGGTCAACATCCGCGACCGGGATGACGACCACCTCGAATTTCATATCTACTCTTTCGGAGCTGACCCCGCCAATCGGCTCGCTGCGCGGAAGCGCACCTAGAATTGCCATATTTCCTCCCCGTTCGTCAGCCAAATCACCGTCCAGATCTCTTGCATACTCCCGATCTCATGCCGCTGAAACCAGTTTCTTCTTCTCACTGAGTGCCGGTAGAAGAAGTTTCAGAAGCGCTTCGTCCGAGAACGGGTTCTGACCTGAGATCAGCTCGCGATCCTGGAGGGCATAGCTCCCCCACGGAGCAACCGCACTTACGTCACCGCCTGCGGTGCGCAAGGCAAAGTCCGGGTAGAAGAGAACCTTGCCATGAATCTCAAGCGGCTCCCGCTGCTGCTCTTCCGCCGTCGAAAAGATCGTCATCTTGTATCCAGCGTAGATCCAGCCTTGCGCCTTGGCCTGTGCTCCAGCGGTATCGCCCGCGGCCAGCGCGGCGACAAACTCATTCGATTCGGGAAGCGCGGAGAGCAGTGAAATCGGGCCATGGCAGAGCACCGCAGTAGGCTTCGATGTTTCATGGAAATGTCTCATCACAATGCCCGCGTCGGGATCATCGAGAAGATCGATCATCGGGCCATGGCCGCCGGGGACGAAAACAGCGTCGTATTGATCCAGGCCCGATGCAACGACATCCGAGATGCGAGTTGGATTTCTGAGGCCAGTGAGGCTATCGCGGAATTTGAAATAGTCCTGGAGCCTGGCCTCGTCCCCGCCGAAGAAATCGGGGACAGCGGAATGGAGATCCAGTTGCGGCGTGTTGCCATTGGGGTTGGAGAAGGTGATCTCGTAGCCCTCCTGCATGAGGGCGCGGACCGGAACCGTCAGCTCGTTCAGGTAATAGCCGGCGCCGCGATAACACCCGCCATTTTTCAACGGTAACCCGTATCCGCTCGAAACCAGGACTAAGACTTTTCCTTTTGATGCCATTTTGTTCTCCTCTTTGAAACCGAATTTTGTTCTCCTGAATATGAGCTAGCTCACCGTCCGCGCCTTCATCCAAAGTGCGCAAGGACCGGCTACCGCGGTTGATGCGACCTATACCCCTGGGAATCCAAACATCAACCATGACTGATTGGCTACCCAATGCGGGTACAGCTTGGTCATCTGATCGAACAGGTCTTGATCGGACGTCGCGGCTTTCTGCACCCGATCGAAGTCCTCAAGGTAGCGCTTGGTGTCCTGGATCGCGGAGGGAGAGTCGGGCGCGCCAGGCTTCTTGTGACCGGCGACTACGATCGCCGGGTTCAGCGCCGCTAGCCGGTCCAGGTCCGCGATCCAATTCTTTCGGCTCTCGGGGGTGGTGTCGCCAACATACATCCGGCATTGGTTGTAGACAACGTCGCCTGCGACGATCAGGCCGATCGACGGAACGTAGAGAGAAGTCGAATCGGGACTATCGGTGCGACCCTGCTCGATGATGCGCAATTCGTGGCCCTCGAGAGTGAAGGTGTCGTGCTCATAGGGTTCGGGTGAAACCAACTTGGTGGCCACTTGCCCCGGAAAGAGCCGGCGGGCCAATCGCTCCACCGGCGGGGTAAAAGACATCTGCATGGCGCTCACCGTCTTGGGCGTTGCTATCGCCCGAGCGGCCGGGAAACGGTCGAGCAGAATGCTCAGACCGTAAAAGTGGTCGAAATGGGCATGCGTGATGTAGATGGTCTCCAGGTTGCGGTTGTGCAGGGCGACCCAATCCGCGAGGGCCTCGGCCTCAGCCACGGTCCCCATCGCGTCCACCAGCACCGCGTCGTACTCGCCGAAGATTAAAGTCGACGTGATGGGGTCAAAGCCGAACGCTTCGCCGAAGGGCTTTGGCCGCTCGCCGACCATAGTCTTTCCCGGGGCGGTAAAAACGTTCACGCCAAGCGTATTCGACGCGACAGGCGCTGCCACGCGCGCGGTCTCTTTCAGTCCATTTGTGCTGTCCATTGGTGCTCCTTTCGATGTCAGAGCGAGCGACTGTTCAAGGCAGGATTAGCAGAGGCGCGACGATGAATCCATTGCACGAACGTATCGACCAATACCTAAGTACGGGTTGGACACACGGGCAGAGAGTGGAGCGTACTTTGTTCCACAGAGGTCCAATACCGAGGCATCGACCGATACCATCGTCCAATAGATTCTGCGGGCCGCCTGTGGCTTAATCTTTTCTTGAGCGAGGGCCGGTGCACCCGCCCCCTAGCTATCAAAGAAAGGATGGCAAAGACATGCCGGAAGCGACATGGAAACCTCACGAGAAACACGGACGGCTTACCACGCAGAGCGACTTACCCGACAGCGTGTACGCGTTCCCAAAGCAGCGTAAAGAACCACTGACCGACGCGCAACACGTGCGCAACGCGGTCGCGCGGTTCGATCAAGTCATGGACGTCTCGGATTCCGACCGTGCTTTGGCGTTCACGAACATCGAGAAAGCCGCAAAATACTACGACGTCAACCTGGCGGAAACTTCATGGCACGACTTGGGCGTTCATCCTCAGAGGAATAGAGAAGAGGCCGCCGCCAAAGGCGCTGAGACGCGCGAGCGCAGAGCGGAAAGCTAGAATCCGCTGGTCAGAGAATCGGCCAGAAGAATCGGTAATTAAGGAAGTGAAGCGAAATCTCAACCAACCCAAATTAAACATGTAGAGGAGACGGGATATGACGGACACAAATGCAGTAATCGCAGTGTATGACAATCACTCGGCCGCGGAAGACGCGGTGAAAGAACTTCAGAAGTCAGGCTTCGACATGAAGAAGCTATCGATTGTTGGAAAGGATTATCACACGGACCAGCAAGTCGTTGGCTACTACAACGCGGGAGACCGCATGAAGTATTGGGGCAAGTTGGGCGCTTTCTGGGGCGGATTCTGGGGCTTGCTGCTTGGCTCCGCATTTTTTTGGGTACCCGCGATAGGTCCGGTGCTGGTTGGCGGTCCGTTGGTGGCCTGGATCGTCGCCGCGCTTGAGGACGCGTTGGTAGTCGGTGGATTGAGTGCTATCGGCGCCGGTCTCTATAGCATCGGAATACCAAAAGACAGCATCGTGACCTACGAGACCGCCATAAAAGCTGGTCAGTACCTGGTGGTTGCTCATGGAACTGCCGCCGAGGCGGCCAAGGCCAGAAACATTTTTGGCTCGCTGAAACCCTTGCATGTCAGCGATCATGTTCTTGAGCCTGCTGCACAAGCAGTCACTCACTAAGAGCATCGCGAGTTAAGATCGGGTTATTCGCGGAATTCCACCTCACGCCACATCGGGCGCCAGATCCCTAAGCCGAGCCAGTCGGAACGGCTCGGGGACTGTGCGCCGCGTAAGGAGATGAAGTATGAAGGCGATCGTTGTCCACGAATATGGCGGTCCGGACGTACTGAAGTTCGAGGAGTACCCCGATCCGGTGGCAGGTCCGGGCGAAGTCCTGGTGCGGGTCGCCGCGGCGAGCGTGAATCCGATCGATTGCAAGCGGCGTGCCGGATTGACAAAGGATTTTTATCCCATGAACTTTCCGAGCCTCATAGGAGTGGATATGTCGGGAACTGTGATCGAGGTAGGGCCAGACGTAGAAATCTTCACCGAAGGCGATCAGGTGTTCGCAATGGCGGACAACACGTACGCCGAGCTTTGCGTCGTGAAAGCAGACGTTCTCGCGGATATCCCCATGGGCCTTGACACGATCGAGGCGGCGGCGCTGCCGCTGGTAACTGTGACCGGCAACCAGCTCCTTTCAGCAACGGGGGTCAAAGCCGGCCAGTCGGTGATTGTCGTAGGTGCTGTAGGAAATGTCGGGCGCTCGGCCGTATTCACTGCGAAGGATCGCGGAGCGACTGTGATCGCGGGGGTCTTGAAGAGGCAGATGGATGAAGCGAAGACGATCGGCGCGGATCAGGTGGTCGCAACCGACGACGACACCGCGATTGCGAATCTTGCTCCGCTCGATGCGGTAGCGGATACGGTCGGCGGAAAAACCGCGGAGACACTGATCGCCAAGGTCAAGCAGGGAGGGGTGTATTCCTCCGTTGTCGGGCCGCCGCGGAACGCCGCGAAGTACCCGTCCGTAAAGGTTGTGCCGGTGTTCTCGCATTTCGACAGAGGGACTCTACAGTACATGGCCGAAGCGGTGCGAGATGGCAAGCTGGTCATCCCGATTGACGAGAAACTGCCGCTCCGTGAAGCGGCCGAGGCTCAGGCAATGGTAGAGAAGGGTGGCGCCGGGAAGATCTTGCTGGTGCCTTGACTTTGTCTTGCGGGATAGGGGACAGGAAAAGAAATTTGGGGCGACAAAGGCTCTGCGTGGAATCACGCCGCTACAGGGCGGGCAGCAACAAATGCGCCAAATGCCGCGCGCTCCGAAAGGTTACTGGGTTTTCAGCTCCGCCGACGCCGGTAGCGCAGGTACAGATACGCAGCCTGTTCTTTGACGCTGACCATTTGAAACCAGGGAGCAGAACCCGGCAGAAACTCAACGCCTTCGACGACTGCCGGTCGAACTGCATCGCCCTTACGGCCCGCGATCTGCGGCGAAAGCGTCAGAAAGAGTTCGTCTACAGCTTCTGCCGCCAGAAATTGACCGAACAGTGTAGGCCCGCCCTCGTGGAGAAGCATACCCACCCCAAACTGCGACTGCAGCAATTTGAGGATCGCCCGCGGTGCGATGCTGCCGCTCCTCGAACTCAAAGCATGCATCTCAACGGAGCCTAGAGTCGCAGCGCCTCGGCGCGTGAGCTCATCTCTGCCGGCCGAAGTTGTGATAACCACGGCGCGCATGGCCGGTGTTCGGAAAATCGCTCTGTCCAACTCCAGTCGGCCGCTACCGCTAACGATCACGAGCAGGGGATATTCTGGTTTGCGCGCGTTGACTCGGTATTCCTTATATAAATGCCTGGCATCGGGGTAGACGTATTCAGGAGTCCAAAGGCTTTTCGTGCTTACGTCGTTCAGGGTTCCAGCGCCGACCATGATGGCATCCGCAGAAGCCCGCAACAGGCCCATGATGAACCGGTCCGCAGGATTGGAACCACTGATGGTTGAGCCGCCAGACTTACCCTTAATCTCGTAGCTGACGACCCCGTCAAGAGTGGAAACAAAATTCGCAATGACAAACGGGCGCGCAGCGGGTGGTGTGCGAAAGCGCAGATCCCCGTCGTACAGCTTTCTCAATTTCTGCGGAAGCACTGATTCAGCGACCTTCTTGTCACAATCAATCAGGGTCCGTACGAGCCCCATTTGCTGCCTTTCTGGAAGCCTCCGCAGAGGGAGAAGCAACCGGGTACTATCGGCGGAGTTTTATTTGCACCTGGTCGTCGGCAATCCTTGCAATCGTAAACAGGTACGCCGAAGGAGCTCCACTTTCGAGCACTCTGCCATCGTCCGTCAAGCCGTTGAATTCGCATCCCGTCCGGGCCGAGCGTTAGCCATACGTAAGGTCGGTGCTCTGCCCGACTTCGATAATATAACCGTCAGGATCGCGGATGTAGCAGCGTATCTCGCCATATTTGGGGATCGGCGGGGTGATGAACTCGGCTCCTCGACTCTTCCATAATTCATAGCACGCTTGAATATCCGCAACGCGGAAATTCATAAAGCTGTTGATGTGATTGGGGTCGGGGACGCTGAGCGTTACCGTTGGCTTGTCGGGGGTCGGGCCGCCTCCGACGTTCAAAATCATCCAGATATTCGCAAGCAGAAGGTACGCAGGCGCGTTGCCGTCACCCATGCTCAAGATTTGAGCGCCGAACACTTTTTCGTAGTAGTGAGCCGACCGGTTGATGTCGGTGACGGTGAGAAAATGCGCAATACTGATCCCTTCGCGGGGGGGCATCTCGTAGCTCTTCTGATCGACTTGTACTGCGCTCATTGATGGCTCCAATTTTGATACGGTGTCCGCCGGACTTTGGGTGCGGCGGTTGCATCGTTCACAACTGCTCCCATCGGCGGCACCTTCATGGAACCAGAAGCGGGACAACGCGTCTATTGGACGAAGGTATCGACCGACACCAAAGTGCGGATTGGACACATCGCCAAAGGGTGGTGCGTTTACCCTATTCCTCGGGCCTCCAATGCAGCGGTATCGCCAATACCATCGTCCAATTGCAGAGTCGGCTGCCGCCTGAAAGAATCTGAGTTGAGTTTGCGAGGCGCGACCGCCAAGTGCGGAGTTCACAATCGACTGGCCAGCGAGTTGGGAGACGGAAGACGTCGCGTCAGAAGCGAGGACAAATTGAAATGAAGAAAAATCGGCGCGGAATCGACCCTGATTCGAAACCAAGCGGCAATGGGTGCGTAGAATGCCTGGCGTCACCGGATGGTTGGTGGTTTCATCTCCGCCGGTGTGCGGAGTGTGGTCACATCGGTTGCTGCGACAGTTCCCCGAGCCAGCATGCATCAAAGCATGCGGCGGCAACGGGGCATCCGATCATCGCGAGTTTCGAGCCGAGCGAGGACTGGTTCTACGACTACGAGACGCAGGGGATGATCAGAGGTGCGGAGTTGCTTCCGCCGCACGCGCATCCAAAAAATCAGCCGGTTCCTGGCCCAGCGGGAAGGGTGCCAGCCAACTGGGAATCGCTGCTGAACTAGCGGGCAGTGAATTTCTGTGAGGGAAGTTTGATTTATATGAAAGCTGTGCGCATCCACAGTTTCGGACCGCCTGAGGTCGTCGTTGTCGAAGAGATTCCGAAGCCATCGCCAGGCAAAGGAGAGGTGCTGGTGCGCGTTGCCGCCGCGGGCGTCGCGCCATGGGACGCAATCATTCGTGAGGGCAAGAGTAAGGTAAGTCCGCAACCTCCATTGACTCTCGGTTCCGACCTCGCGGGCTCCATTAAGGCGCTCGGTCCCGATGTGAGCCAATTCGCAATCGGCGATGAGGTTTACGGCGTTACGAACCCGCAGTTTTGCGGCGCCCAAACCGAGTTCGCCGTCGCGCTCGCGGGAATGATCGCACCAAAGCCGCCGCGCCTGAACCAACTTGAGGCAGCTTCGGCCCCGGTTGTCTCAGTCGCCGCCTGGCAGATGCTCTTCGAATATGCCCAAGCGAAAAGCGGCGATACGATACTGATCACAGGCGCCGCCGGAAACGTGGGCGCCTATGCCGTCGAAATGGCTCTCGATGCCGGAATGCGAGTGATTGCGATTGCCCGCTCCACTGACCAGGAGATGCTCCGCGCATTGGGCGTCGAAACCATTCTCGATTCGAGCGCCCCTGGTTTCGAATTCAGCTTGCCTCAGGTCGACGCGGTCCTCGACACCGTGGGCGGTGACACGGTTCAACGCTGTGCCGGGGCAGTGAAAGCGGGAGGGCGACTCGTGTCCCTGGTCTCCGCGCAACTTCCTCAACGAGCGGGAATCCAGTCGATGTTCTTTTACGCTGACGTTACGAGCGAGAGATTGCGCGCGGTTTCGGATCTGTTTGAGACGCGAAAGATCTCTCCTCAGGTCGGGTCGGTGCTGCCGCTCGAAGATGCGCGCAAGGCACACGAGATGCTGGCCGGAGCACCGCACAAAAAAGGCAAAATCGTACTCCAACTCCTCGGCCGAAGCGGAGAAGAATGAGAACCCTGTAAACCAGATTCGGTTGAATGATCTGCTATGCGGTAACAATGCATCGCCGGGAGATCAGCTATATTTCCGCCAAGGAGCGATGTACAAGATGGATCGAGATGGCACCTTCGCCAACGGCTGACGCAACCCGCTTCACGTTGCCGGAGCGGATATCGCCAACCGCGAAAACGGCCGGCAAGCTCGTCTCAAGCATCTGCGGCGGCCGACCAAGAGGCCACTTTTGTGGTGCGCCTGCCAGAATCGGATCCAGGTCGCGTCCTGTAAGAATGAAGCCCTGCTGATCCAGGGCGACACAGCCACGCAACCAGTCGCTATGCGGTGACGCACCCGCCATCACGAAAACGTGCCGGATGTCGCGCGTCGACGTCTCTCCCGACGACCGGTCAAGCCAAGTGACACGTTCGAGGTGCGACTCGCCCTCTAATGCCACAAGCTCAGATTCGAAATGCAACTCGACCACGGGATTCTCCGTAATCCTCTGGACCAGGTAGCGCGACATCGTCTCTGAAAGGGTCTTTCCGCGAACCAGCATATAAACCTTGTGGGCAGTTTCCGCCAGAAAAGCTGCTGCCTGGCCGGCCGAATTGCCCCCGCCGATGACGATGACCTCGTCGCCCCCGCAAAGTTGCGATTCCATGAATGTGGCCGCGTAATAGATTCCGTTGCCTTCGAACTGCTTCAGGTTGGCGATTTTCGGCGTATTGTATTGCGCGCCAGAGGCGATGATGACGCTACGAGCCCGCAGAACGTTCCCATTCTCCAGCGAGAGCTGGTATGGCTTTTGATCGCAATGGAACTGGACAACTCGTTGCCCCACCAACATCTGAGCGCCGAATTTTTCTGCCTGAACAACGGCGCGGCCTGTGAGCTCCAGACCAGAGATGCCGGTCGGGAAACCAATGTAGTTCTCAATTTTTGAGCTCGTGCCGGCCTGTCCACCGGGAAAGTCAGCTTCGATTACGACGGCATCCAGGCCTTCAGAAGCGGCATAAACCGCTGCCGCGAGCCCGGCGGGGCCGGCGCCCACGATGGCGACATCACGAATGCGTGATTCATCAACATTGTCCGCGAATCCCAGACACTCAGCCAGCTGCTGCGTGGTGGGGTTGCGCAGCACGGCCTTTCCGCTGCAAATCACAACGGGTATTTCGTCGATCTTCAAATTAAAACGATCGAGCAGCTCCTGAGCGGCGGTGTCACTGTCAAGGTCGATATATGTGTGCGGATGCCCGTTGCGGGTGAGAAACTCGCGCAAGCGCAGCGTGTGAGCGGAGTAATGCGATCCCAGGATAGTCGCGTTACCCAAGCCCCCCGCAATGAGCGCCTGGCGTCGCTGGATGAAAGCGCGCATGAAAATGTCGCTGAGTTCCGCATCTTTTGCGATGAGCGAGTGCAAGGCATCTGCGCTAACTTCAAGGAATTCACCTGGCTCGACGACACGTCCGCGCGATAGGGAGCGGGCTCCGGAAATCAAGACCATTTCTCCGGAGAAACCTCCCGGACCATAGGTCACAATTACTTGTTCACCGGAAAGCCTCGTCATGAGAATCTCGAGCTTTCCTGAGAGCACAACAAAGCAAGGCATTCCCAATTCACCTGGCTCGAACAGGATCTCTCCGGGCTGAACTGTTCTCGGGGTGCCGTACGGCCGGATTCTGTCGATCTGGGCGGGGGTCAGGGCAGGGAAGGCCTGGGCCTGCCGGTCAGGCGTGTTCATCGATGGCAGCATTGAGTCAGTCACTTATACACCCCTCCCTGCCGATGGCCGATTCCGTTTCCATTTGCATCAAGATCATCTCATGGGTGCCGCGCCCAGCGCCCGATACGAAGGTATCGCCGATACCATAGTCCAATTGTTTTGCTCCCCTCACGTCTGGCTTAATCGGAGGGATTCGAGATGCAGGTTGACGGGTCCTGGAAGACCTTTGTGAAGGAGAAACCACCATGTCCGAACGCGTAAACGAATCTGTGATGCAAGAACAAGAAGAAAAGAAGCTGAAGCCACGCGCCGAGGTCAAACGTCTCGCCCTTCTTACGATCTTTGTGATCGTCATAACAGTGCTCGCTGTGCTGCTGCTCACGGCCCTTCATGCGCAGGACAAGGGCTCGCTGAACGCGCAGGACAAGTACTCGCTGATATCGCCGGGCGGAATCGCGTTCTCCGACTTCAGGGGATACGAGGACTGGGCTGCCGTTTCTTCCGCCCGCCAGGACGACATACTGAAGGTAATCGTCGCCAATCCGAAGATGATCGCGGGATACAAGGCCGGCGTTCCCGGCAACGGCCAGCCTTTCCCCGAGGGCTCCATGATCGTGAAGCTCCAGTGGAAGCAGAAGAAGGACACGGAGGCCCAATTCGACGTGGATGTGCCGGACTTCTTTACCCAGGCTTTCGTGATGGAGAAGGACAACAAGAGATTCCCGAAAACAGGCGGGTGGGGTTACGCGGTGTTCAACTACGATCCCGCTTCGGACAAGTTCACGGCCGATCCCAAAAGCCTCTCAGACTGCGGAAACGCGTGCCATACGGTGGTGAAAGCGCAGGACTACATCTTCCACCCGTACGAGAAGCGTTGAATCGCGGCTGCCTCCGAGATCAAGTACTCGGCGCGGCGCCATTTCATTGGGCGCCGCACAGTTGTTCGTCTGGTCATCGGCGTCGCCAGTCTTCCACTCAGGACGCCAGATTGAGTCTCGAAGTGATGTTTGGAGTTGCGTAGCTCGCGGGGGATCGATGCAGAAGAAGAAATCGATCTTTCGGGCCTTAGCGACATTCGCAACTGTGTTTGCCGCCGCCCTTGCCACGCATGCACAAAATGCCGACCGCCGAGAGGAGCGACCCATGCAACAGCCAGTCTTCTATCGCACCGTCACAGTCGACGGACTCTCCATCTTCTATCGTGAAGCGGGGCCGAAAGATGCTCCCATCATTCTTTTGCTGCACGGTCTGCCATCGTCCTCGCGGATGTTTCAGCCGCTCTTGGCGAGGCTTTCTGACAGATATCATCTGGTTGCGCCCGACTATCCGGGCTTCGGCCACAGCGACTGGCCCGGCCCCGCGCAATTCGCCTACACATTCGATCACATCGCCTCCGTTATGGACGGTTTCACTAAGGCGCTCGGCCTCTCACGCTACACGCTCTACATGCAGGACTACGGCGGCCCCGTCGGTTTTCGCATGGCATTAGCGCACCCCGAGCGGGTGCAGGCTCTCATCGTTCAGGATGCGGTCGCTCATAATGAAGGCCTCGGCGCGAACTGGACAACACGCCGGGCATTCTGGGCCGACCGACCCGCCAATGAAGAAAAGTTGCGCACCAATCTGCTCTCGCTTCAAGCCACGAAGACGCGCCACGTCGGCGACGATCCCAACACCGAGCTCTACGACCCGGATCTCTGGACCGACGAATACGCGTTTCTGAACGCGCCGGGACAGGCGCAGATTCAAAGCGATCTCTTCTACGACTACCGCACGAATGTCGATGCCTACCCAAAGTGGCAGGCATGGATGCAGAAGGCGCAGCCAAAGCTTTTGGTCATCTGGGGCAGGCACGATCTTTCGTTCGATTTGGGGGAGCCGGAGCGCTACCGAAAGGATGTACCGAGTGCTGAGATCCACGTGCTCGACGCGGGACACTTCGCGCTCGATACCAGAGCCGATGAGATTGCGGCGCTGGTAAGTCAGTTCATGAAGACGCAGAAGTAGGCCAACCGATCCCCATTGGGTGGAGCGAAATAGATGCAAGTCGAAATAGGTCAGAGGAGACGATTTATGAAGAACGCAGAAACTAATGAAATCTCACGCCGGCGTTTCGCAATCGCTGGACTATCGGCTGGTGCGGCAATGCTCACACCGGGCGCACTCTTCGCGGAAGGTGTCCAGCCCCTTTCGGGCAAGGCACGATCGGGAGATCTGGCCACAATCACGCCGGTATCGAACGCCTCGTTCCACCCGCTGAAGCAGATCGGTGCCGGACTCCTCAATGTTGGATACGCAGAAGACGGCCCGGCAGACGGTCCGCCCGTCATGCTTCTCCACGGCTGGCCCTACGACATCTATAGCTTTGTCGATGTTGCACCGCTGCTGGCGTCCAAGGGCTACAGGGTGATCGTCCCGTTCCTGCGCGGCTACGGAACCACGCGCTTTCTTTCCGCCGACACTTTTCGCAATGGCCAGCCATACGTAGCGGCCCTCGACATCATCAATCTCATGGATGCGCTCAAGATTCAGAAGGCGATCCTTGCCGGTTTTGATTGGGGAGGAAGGACGGCGGACATCATAGCGATTCTCTGGCCGGAACGATGCAAGGCGCTCGTCTCCGTGAGCGGCTATCTGATCGCCAGCCCTGCAGCCAACAAAGCGCCGTTGCCGCCGAAGGCCGAACTCCAATGGTGGTACCAGTTTTACTTCGCCACCGAGCGTGGCCGGGCCGGCTACGACAAATACCGGCACGACTTCGCGAAGCTCATTTGGCAGATCGCTTCGCCCAAGTGGAACTTCGACGATGCCACATTCGATCGCACTGCGGCATCCTTCGACAATCCGGATCACGTCGCCATCGTGATTCACAACTATCGCTTTCGGATCGCACTGGCTGAAGGCGAACCGCAATATGACAAATTCGAAGCGCAGCTCGCTCAGCTTCCGACCATCGCCGTGCCCACCATTACCCTTGAAGGAGATGCAAATGGTGCGCCACATCCCGCTGACCCATCAGCCTATCGCCAGAAATTCACCGGCAAATATGATAACCGGATCATCACTGGCGGCATCGGGCACAATCTGCCACAGGAAGCTCCACAAGCCTTCGCCCAAGCCGTGATTGACGTCGACGGGTCCTGAAAATCCGCTCAAAACCTGCTATCCCTGTCACGCGCCTATCAAGGCTCGCGACTTTGTCTTCACCAATTACGCACCTTAATCGCGAGAATCAGAGGGCAGTACTGATTATTGAATAAACCTCGCTTTCGAGTGAGGTCAACCCGATGGAGGAAAGAAGATGGCAAATCTGAAACGCATGAGTTTGAAAGGCAGATCTTTCCTGGCGATCGCCGCCATCGCGCTGATCGCAATCAGCGCGGCGGCGCAAAGCGTAACGGATAAGTGCGGGCTCGCCCACGTTATCCCGCTCACGACCGCTGAGCCCCCGGCAAAGATTGTTGCTGATCCCCCGCTGCCCGGACCGCTTGCGTCCCGTGGAGTGGTCGTTATTCAATATTGTGTCCAGAACATTCATCTTGAGCCGGTGTTCGGCGCCGGTGCTACGGCCGCTTCGCCACGTGTCGGGCACCTTCATGTGAACCTTGACGATGCCCAATGGGTTTGGATGGACGCAAGCGGAAATCCGATCATTCTCCAGGGTCTTCCCCCGGGCCCGCACAAGGTGCTGCTTCAATTGAACGATGCGAACCACCACCCTCTCGACCAGGTCACAGTTTCATTTGTCGTTCCAACAAGCACAGAATCCACAACCCATCACTAAGCATGTACTCGGCACAGGCCACTTTCTGCTCGATAGCAGATCGGACCAGATCGCTGATCTCCATCGAAGCTTCCTGAGATCAGAGTTCAAGCAGTGGCCCGATATTTGCGTCGAATGACGGCTTCATCAAATTCACAACCAAGCGCAAGGAGAGATGGTATGCCACTGATTTCAACCAAAGACGGTACACAGATTTTCTACAAGGACTGGGGCCCGAAGGATGCACAGCCTGTCGTGTTTCATCACGGCTGGCCTCTTTCGTCGGACGACTGGGACAACCAGCTGCTGTTCTTTCTCGCTCAGGGGTATCGCGTCGTCGCGCATGACAGGCGGGGCCACGGTCGTTCCTCGCAGGTCGGCACCGGCCACGACATGGACCATTACGCGTCCGACGCCTCGGCAGTGGCCGAGCACCTCGACCTGAGGAATGCGGTCCACATCGGCCATTCGACGGGCGGTGGCGAAGTGGCGCGCTATGTCGCGAAATATGGCCAGCCTCAAGGCCGCGTAGCCAAGGCCGTGCTGCTCGCCTCCGTTCCTCCGCTCATGCTCAAGACTGAAACCAACCCGGGCGGCACTCCGCTCGAAGTGTTCGATGGATTCCGCAAGTTGGTGGCCGACAACCGCGCGCAGTTCTTTCTCGATTTCGCTTCGGGGCCATTTTACGGTTTCAACAGAACTGGCGCGAAGGCCTTGGAGGGAGTTATCCGGAACTGGTGGCGTCAGGGGATGATTGGCAGCGCGCTGGCTCACTACGAAGGCATCAAGGCTTTCTCCGAGGTTGACCAAACCGACGATCTGAAAGCGATCACGGTCCCGACCCTGGTGATGCAGGGTGACGACGATCAAGTTGTCCCCTACAAAGACGCTTCACTGCTGCAGGCGAAGTTGATCAAGCATGCAACTCTTAAGATCTACCCCGGCTTCCCTCACGGCCTGATGACCATTCATGCCGACGTGATCAATGCGGACATCCTGGCATTCATCCGAAGCTAAACCCTTGCGGGCCTCGTTAAGTAGGCGGCCCAACTCCTGGTTTTCAATCTGCAACACATAGTGAAGGGAGTTCCTGTAATCATGCGACCTGACATTGTTCCCGGCGCCCGCTTCCCCGATTACGAACTTACAGATCACTCTACGAAGCGCCGAAAGCTTTCGGAATTGCAGGGGCAGCATCCGATGGTTCTGGTGCTCAGCCGCGGAGGATACTGTCCGAAAGACCGTCGGCAAGCCGAACTCCTGGTCCAATTCCACCGCGAGATGGAAGTCGGATACTGCCGTCTGGTCACGATCAGCACCGATAACATCACCTTAACGAACGAGTACCGCTCGGGCGTCGGCGCCCATTGGCCATTCCTCTCCGACGCCGGGCGTATCGTTCAAAAAGATCTTGATATTGCCGAATACACCGACCCCGATCACAATCCGATGATTCCCCGCGTCATTGTTCTGGAGCCGGGTCTCGTCGTATACAAGATCTACAACGGCTATTGGTTTTTTGGCCGTCCGACTCTTGAGGATCTCCGCCAGGATCTTCGCGCAGTCACAGAAAAGTGC